>CAYQRU010000055.1:22064-23066 GCA_964419945.1 uncultured Bacteroidales bacterium
CTGTGGTAATAAAATTGATTCAACAAATAGCCTCATAACTTTTTATATAATAACTTTGAAACCATAATTCAATAGCGATGAAACAAAAACCACTAATTATTTCAAGTGCGAACCGAATTGGCTTTGCCTCGCTGCTTATTCTTTTTTGTCCGGTTTTTGGATTGGGTAGTGAAGATGAAACAAGTATCAGTGGGTCAGTGAAATGGGACTTGTCTCGCTTTCAAACTGAAAACATCAGGGTTAATCCCGGCGCAAGCCTGACGATTACCTCCTGGCTTTACATGGATGCCGGAACAAAAATCACGGTCGAACCTGGTGGAAAGCTGGTGGTTGACGGCGGAACCATTACCACAGTCTACCTTGATGCCTGGCTCGGTATCGAGGTTTTAGGGAAACCATATTTCAGCCAATTTCCTTATTCCCTGGGGGTAACTCAACAAGGTCAGTTGGTTCTGAAAAACGGTGCAATCATAGAAAATGCCCTTACAGGAGTGCTGGCCGGAAAAATCAATGAATCCGGCCCTGATGCATCAAAAGCCGGATTTTCTAATGAAACAGGTTACTCCGGTGGGATTATCATAGCAGAATCAGCCATTTTCAGGAATAATATAATTTCCGTCTGGCTTACACCTTACCAAAACTTTGACCCCAAAACCCGGGAAATAAAACACAACCTGAGCTATATCAAAAACTGCGATTTTCTTTTAACAGATTCAGATTTAATTGAATTTGATCCGCAAATCTTTGTCAAACTTGATGGCGTTAGCGGTATCAGCCTGACAGGAAATCATTTTATCAACCAGTTGAGCGGCGAAAATATACCTGATATTACCGGCATTCAAAGTCTGAATGCAAGCTTTGCGATTGATAGAGATACTGTTTTTGTAAATCCATCTAATCCTGAAATACGCCTCAGCAGGTTTGAAAATCTAAACTATGGTATCAGGGCGTTGGGAGCCACCACTGCTAAAAACTTCACAGTTGACACAACTCAATTCATCA
>CAYQRU010000056.1:0-7038 GCA_964419945.1 uncultured Bacteroidales bacterium
AGGGTGTATGTTTTACCCGGTGAAAAGTTCAGCGTTCCGAAAGTATTATTGTCATGAATGGACCCATTCCCATAAAAAACTGCGTTGGAGATTGTGTTATTATCATATATCCTTCCTGTCCCACTGAAATAGATGTTGTTAACGACATTTCCATATCTCAGTGAGTTTGTACCTGAGCTGTTAAATGTAATATTGTTGAATCCACCATTCAGGTTATAAATATCAACAACGCCTGTTACTGCTTCACAAATCAGATCATAAAAGAACAATCCTCCCCCGGAGAGATTATAAAACCCGGCATCGGAACCGGTAAGTTTAATAAGGGATGTGCCGGCATCGAGAGTCATGCCGGTTCCATGAAAATAAACTGTTTTGCTAGATGTTGATGTGAGTGTAATTACTGATGAACCAAGCATCAGTGCTCTTATATTTCCAGAATACCAGGAATCAAATCTTCCGGCATCTACAGCCTGGCCATTGGTATTTAGCGATCCATTTTCCAGGAATAAAACCTGTGATCCGATATTTAAACCATCCAGAAGCGTCCAGCTTCCACCTACACCGTTAAATGTCATAGTGTTTTTATTTAATGCAATCCCTGCGGTAAAAACATTCTGGCCTGGCAATGTTGCATTAAAAATTATTGGTCCAAGAAAATTGTATGTCAAGTTGGGTGATAACGTCATGGATCCGCCAATGTGCAGGGTCTGTGTGTTGGCTCCTGCCAGGGTGGGATTATTTGTAACGCCTGTCCAGTCCATGTTTATGACCCTGGCATTGTTTGAAGCATCGCCGATAATAGTAACGGTTTGTCCCGGAGCTGTAAAAGAATTTGCATCAAAGAATACATTATCAAGCACGGTGGGTGTGCCTGCGCCTCCTGCACCCCCACTTGTCAGTGACCATTTTGAGGCATCATTCCAGTCGCCCGTCCCGCCAATCCAATAGTAATCCTTACCACCAGGTGCATTGATAGTCCAGCCGGCATTGTTGCCCAGATCAATAGAGTTGTTGGCAACAAAAGTTGCCCCACCCATTGCTTTATTGTCCTGCAATGAAACGTAGTTCACCGTAACCGTTCCACTGGCTTTGCTAATTGTAGTCTGATTTCCGGTAGAAGATGATTTGATGACGATAACCTGTCCATCAGCCCCTTCAGCAAGCAAATTGCTGGTGATGGTTTGGGTTTGGTTAAAAGCTAATGTGTATTGGTTCCCGGCAGTGAAAATGAGTGTTCCAAAAGTATTGGAGCCGTTAATAATTCCATTGCCATTCATGGTAACATGTCCATAGGTTCCATTACTGTTTATGGTTCCCTGGCCATTAAAAACAACTGTATTGATGTTGTTCCCGATATCATGAATTCCGCCGGTTCCGTTAAAAATTACACTGTTGACTGTGTTTGAGTAACGGAGGTTGCTGGTTCCTGCACTTTTAAATTCAATATTATTAAAACCACCATTAAGGTTATAAATATTTACATTACCAGTTGTGGCTTCGCAAATAAGGTCGTAAAAGAATAAACCACCACCCGTTAAATTATAAAATCCCGCTGTTGAACCGGTGAGTTTAATAAGCGAAGTACCAGCATCGAGGGTCATACCGGTTCCATGAAAATAAACTGTTTGGTGAGATGTTGATGTGAGTGTAATTACTGATGAACCAAGCGTCAGTGCTCTAATATTTCCAGAATACCAGGAATCAAATCTTCCGGCATTTACAGCCTGGCCATTGGTGTTTAGCGATCCATTTTCCAGGAATAAAACCTGTGATCCGATGTTTAAACCATCCAAAAGCGTCCATCCTCCGCCCACTCCATTAAAAGTCAGGCTGTTCTTATTCAATGCAAGCCCTGCTGTAGTAACAGTTTGTCCCGGTGATGTTGCATCAAAAATTATTTGACCAAGAAAATTGTATGTCATGTTGGGTGATAGCGTCATGGATCCGCCAATGCGTAGAGTCTGTGTGTTGGCTCCTGCCAGTGTGGGATTATTGGTAACGCCTGTCCAGTTCATATCAACTACCCTTGCATTGTTTGATGCATCGCCAATAATGGTAACTGTATGTCCGGTTGTAGTAAATGAACTGGCATCGAAAAATACATTGTCAATAGCGGTCGGAACTCCTGCACCACCGGCTCCCCCACTGGTCAGGGACCATTTCGAAGCGTCGTTCCAGTTGCCGGTGTTGCCCACCCAATAATAGTCCTTACCCCCCGGAGGGATGATGTTCCAGCCCGTATTATTGCCAAGGTCTAATGAGTTATTTGCAATAAAGGTCGCACCCCCGGTAGCTTTATTGTCCTGTAATGAAACATATTCCACAGTAACCGTTCCGCTTGCTTTGCTGATCGTGGTCTGAGTGCCAACGGATGAAGATTTCATGATGATGAGTTGGGTTTCGGTTCCGTTGGCCACCAGGTTATCGGTAATGGTCTGGGTTTTATTGCCGGTGAGGGTGTATTGCTTCCCTGCTGTAAAATTCAGGGTTCCGAAAGTATTACTTCCTGTTATTGTACCATTCCCATTCAGTGTTACATGTCCATAAACACCGGTTTCTCCTCCGATAGAGGCGGTTCCGTTAACCACCAGCGTTGTGATATTGTTGTTATTGCTGTTGATACTGAGGTTGCCTGCACAGGTTACGCTGTTTATTGTATTGGTATATGTAATATTTCCATCGCTGTTAAAAACTACACTATTGAACGACCCATTCAGGTTCCGGGCATAGCCGGTTCCTGTTGCAGCTTCGCAAATCACATCGTAGAAATTCAAGCCACCACCTGAAAAATTATACATACCACCATTGATTCCAGTAAATCTGATTAGAGATGTTCCTGCATTTAAGGTCATATTTAATCCATGTATTTCCATGGCACTATGACTTCCATAAGTGATAGTGACAACAGATGACCCCAATGTGAGCGAACGGGAATGTGTATAATTTGAGTAGATACTATAAACGGTCAGCGGATTGTTGTTGGTAATAAGTGAACCTCTAACGAAATATAGATATTTACTTCCTGTGTTGAAAGCATCTGCAAGGGTCCATTCACCTCCTTCGCCATTGAAACGAACATGTGCTTTATCTAAGGCTTTGCCGGCTGAAGTAATTGTATTTCCGGTATTTGTGGAAAGGAAATTCACCTCCCCGTTGAAATTGTAGGTCATACCCGGTATCAGAGTTAAAGAGCCGAAAATATTCAGTGTAAAGGCATTTGTGCCGCCAAGTGTGGGATTGTTGGTAGCGTCCGTCCACGTCATATTTTTACAAAATGCTTTTCCATCCTGGTCGCCAATGATGGTAACAGTTTGGCTTGCTGCATTAAAGGAGTTGGCATCAAAAAAAACATTGTCAAATGCATTGGGAATGCATGATCCTGGTGCTCCTCCACTGGTCTGTGACCATTTCGAAGGATCATTCCAGTTTCCACTACCACCAATCCAATATAAATTCTGGGGAGTAGGCTGGGTGATAGACCAACCACTGTTGTTGCCGAAATCAACCGTATTTAAAGCCGTAAAGGAAGCTCCACCGGATCCATTGATACCCTGCAATACACAATAGGAAATGGAAATTGATCCGGTCGCTTTACTGATGGTTGACTGGGATGTGGTACTTGATTGAATAGTAATAGGCGTGGCGCAGGTACCATTTGCAGTCAGGCTGTTGGTAATGAGTTGGGTTTTTGTGTTTGTAAGGGTGTATGATTTCCCGGCACTCAGCAACAGGTTTGTTATTGTGTTGCTTCCTGTTATATCTGCGTTGCCGTATAAATTAACAATACCATAAGTTCCGTTGCCGCTAATTGTAGCTTTGCCATTCACTGACAGATAGTTGAAGTTGTTATTGTTGTCATTGACCGAGAGGTTTCCTGCGCATGTAAGGCTATCAATGATATTGGAATATGATACATTTCCTTCGCTGTTAAAAACAAGCGTATTAAATGAACCATTGAGGTTTCTTGCATACCCGGTACCTGTAATAGCGTCATAAATTACATCATAAAAAGCCAGACCTCCTCCTGAAGGATTGTACATACCACCACCTGCACCTGTAAAGCGAATCAACGATGTACCAGCATTCAGGGTCATGTTTGTCCCGTTGATATTCATAGCAGCATGATTTCCATTGGTGATGGTAAGCACCGAAGAACCGAAAGACAGGAACCTGACATTGGAATTATCCGAAATGAACCTGTAAACGGTGATTGGTTGGTTGTTTAGGTCTAAAGTACCTCTGATGAGATTCATCGAATAATTCCCTGTGATGGCAAGCGTATCCTGTAAAATGTATCCGCCAACACCCTGGAAATAAATATCCCGTTTAAAGGTTTGGCCGGAACAGGTAATGGTTTTACCTGTATTCAGCGACTCAAAGTAAATAGTACCCAGAAAATTGAAGTTCATTTCATTGATAAGTGTCAGCGACCCGTAAATACTCAGGGTGCGGGTAGTTGTTCCGTCCCTTGCCAGTTCGGGGCTGAAAAGCGCACCTGTCCAATTCATGTCCGCACAAACCGCGTTTACATTGATGGTAACTTTTTGGCCTGTTGTGGTAAAGGATGCAGCGTCAAAAAAAACATTGTCGGCTGTTGTTGGCACTCCTGCTCCACCGGCACCACCACTGGTTAGCGACCACTTTGAGGCATCGTTCCAGTTTCCCGAACCTCCAACCCAATAATAGTCAGCAGCTTCCAGTGTTGTCATTACCAGAGATAGTAATGCAAAGGTAAAAATGAAATTTTTCATAACGAAAGAGATTTGATTAATAAAATAATGGCGCTTTATGGGGTGCTAAATTACTTTAAAAAAATCTTTCCGTCAATACTTCATTATGGTTTTTCAATAACCGGGGCAGTACTGACATAACATGTGGAAAATCTAAAGTGGCTGTATGACCCTTCAAAATTGTGCCAATTTGCTGTTTATGTGATCTTTGCAGAAATTTTCTTATTACATGAAGTTTCATGCTGATGCCAGACAGAGCCAAGGTTATTTGTTTTTCGTTTGCATTTTTCTTAGGCAATATCAGACAATTTTATAATTTAGCCACTTTTAAAGCATGACATGAAACTTAAAGATTACAATGTATTAAGCGATGAGGCACTCGTAGTGAAAATCGTAGCTGAAAGCAAATCAAATCTTTACGAAATTCTTTTTGGGCGTTACTACCAACGGGTGCTTGAAAAATGCAACAGCCTGGTTAAGAACCGTGATCTTGCCGCGGAGCTGACCGAGGACATCCTGACTAAAGCCTATGAAAAACTTGGGAGTTTCAAGGGAAATTCTTCGTTTGGATCCTGGCTTTATTCGATTACATACAATCATTGTATTGATTATCTTCGTGTTAAGAAGAAACTTCACTATCCCGAATGGAATCATCAGCATGAATTGCCCGAAATCATTGATGAGACAGAAGAAGACCTCACTGAAATACATTATGAAAAACTTCTGAAGGTACTCGATCTTTTACATACCGAGGAAAAGGCATTGTTGCTGATGAAGTACCAGGATGATCTGTCGCTTAAGCAAATCTCTGAAGCATTGCGACTTAGCGAGGGTGCCGTGAAAATGCGGATAAAACGGGCTAAAGCCCGTTTGCTTTTCATTTTTAAAGATTCATACGGTAGTTATAATTAGCATGGAGTTACTTTTATGCTTCGGTGCGTCTAACATATACATTTAAAAAAATGATGGACCTGCTTAACAAAATATTTGGCATCACTTACCTGGGCGTTTCAAAAAAAGTCAGGCTGGGCTTTGCACAACGTTTTCCGGGAGCAAGAAATGTTGAGTGGACGGTTCAGAAGGAATTTGCCGAAGCCATATTCTATGATCAGGATATAGAAAAAATCGTCAGGTTTGACCACGATGGAAAACTGATTGAGACCCGGATCAATATTTCACCTCTGAATGTTCCGGAAAATGTCCGCGAAAATATTCAGCGAAAGTTTGAAATAATGAACTGTATTGCTGTATACAGTAATGAATCAGTAAATTATGAACTGATTATCAGAGACACCCAATTGATCAGATATCTGGCTTTAGCGGATGCTGAAGGTCAAATTTCGATCCCTGAGCCGCTCTGAAAATTTTCGATAACGGCTTGTCAGTTAAGGCTCAAAAATAATACCCTCCCTGGCTGGATCAAGATCTCTCAATACTTCAATGACCCGGCCTTCGCTGAAAAGCAACACACGAAAGAGCTTTCCGTTTTCATCATAGAGCTTCCATTTGCCATGCCAGAAGTACCTGGTTTGTCCCGGATCGTCAAGTAACAATTTTGACCAGCCTTTTTTCTCCAACCTGCCATTTGGGTAGAATCTTACTTCTCTCGCCCTGCGCTTATAATGTCTTGTTTTTATGTAAGTCGCACCATTCTCATGAAAGGTTATCCATTTTCCGACAGGTACGCCATTACGGTAACGACCCGATGAATGAACAATTCCTTTTTCCTCGTTGTAATAGTATACAAAACGGCCGCGGGGTTTCTTTTCCGAATTGTAGCAGTTGAACTTTTTACTATCCTGCTGTGCTGTCAGGGACAAAGCGTATAACAGGGAAATGCCCCATAAAATCAGTTTCATTGATCACTCAGGATAATGCTGCGATTACCGGAGTACAAACTTTACAGGAATGTTGAATTGAACCCTGACTACCTCACCTCTTTGTTTACCAGGTATCCATTTTGGCATGTCTTTAACCACCCGGACAGCTTCTTCGTCGCAACCACCACCTATTCCACGCAGCAGATTGACACCGGTAACCGAACCATCTTTTTCGACCACAAAGTTCACATAAACAGTTCCCTGAATACCTTTATCCCTGGCTTCCTTCGGATATTTGACGTTTTCCATAAAATACTTAATGCGTGCTTCATCACCGCCCGGAAAAGCAGGTGCTTCCTCCACAACAACGAATGCTTCTTCAGGCTCATCTGTTGTTTGAGTGTTGTCAGCCATCACACTTATAATTGTTTTTTCAGGTGTAGCTACTTCGGTTTTATTTGCATCTGTCTGGCAGGATGTGATAAATA
>CAYQRU010000056.1:7138-23053 GCA_964419945.1 uncultured Bacteroidales bacterium
ACGGTAAGCCCATACTGCAGGATTGAACCATTGCACTATAATAAGAATTTCAGCCAGGATCAGATCAAGAAAATGAAACTGCCTGATATGTATTGTTTCGTGTCCAATGATACTTTCAAAATGAGCGCTTTCATAATCCCTGCGGCTCATCACTACCATGCCAAACCATGAATAGGGAAGAGTTTCGCGGTCAAGAAGGATTAGTTTTGCATTGCTGTAAACCACTTTCTCACCCTTATGGAGCAGGAATATCAGATTGATATTGGCATACATAAAATACATCAGCAAGAAACCGGCGGGTAATGCATATACGGTGATCAGAAGTGTTGTCCAGTTTAATAAATAACTGCTCTCCGGAGAACCAATGACAGGCATCAGGGTGAATGCATCAAGATCAATAGTGAAGGCGGTTTCTGCAGAACTTCCGACTATCCTGTGCCAGGGGAAAAGTACTGCAAGGGCAAATATCATGGTGCTATTGAGATAGATGCGACTTGCCTGAAGCAATGCGGTTTTGTTCAGCAGCAACCTGTAGACGCTGTAAAACAAATTCAACGAAAGCGCAGAAAGCATGAGCCGGAAAATGATCTCATTCATGGTTATTGGTTTTTATTTTATTGATCTCCAATTCCATTAGATTTCTTATTTCTTCAAGTTCTTCCAGGCTCAGGTTTTCTTCCTGGGTCAGAAACGAGGCAAGCGATGGAACAGAATTTCCAAAGTAGTTTCCCAGCAGATTTTTAATTCTCGAACGCGCATACTGCCCTTTGGTCATCAGCGGATAATATTCATGCGTCTTCCCGTAAGCAGTATAGCTCACAAACCCTTTTTTCTCAAGAATCCGGATGATGGTAGAAACTGTCGTATAAGCCGGTCTGGGATTTGGCAGGTGTTCGATGATATCGTTGACAAAGCCTTTGCCTATCTTCCACATTACGTGCATGATCTGTTCTTCGGCACGGGTGAGGTCTTTCATATAACTAAAAATTTAATCATATAACTATAAAATTAGTTTTTTATTGCGCAAAAATACAACTAAAAAATTAGTTGACAAAGAAAAAATGAAAAAAAATATATTATTTTGTAATTTATTGTAAATGAGGCGATAGGATTTCAACTAAAAGCGATTGCCAGCATTTATGACATAGTTTTTATAGGATTCCTTATTTAGCAGACAGGATTCCATCAGGATTAAAAACCAGGTGGTAAAGATTGAATAACAGCATATAATCCAAACCGTTGTATTCACCATACAGCCATCCGGGCATACCATTACCCCTCCGGTCTGGCCAAACGAACCTGTTGATGGAGGACCATTCATATGCATATCCTTCAGTTGCAGCAACACCAAAATTTAACGGACCATCAGCAGGGGCAAGGTCGAGCAGCTTTTCATATTTTTCTTTTTCACGATAAAGAACCGGCGGGCAATCGTTGTGCAGGAGGCAGGAAATCAATGCAAAATGCTCATAATGAGGGTGCGAAACAAAAAAGAAGGTGTGATGGCGGTTATACAAACGAAGCAGATCGCGTGTGCTCCAGATGTTTCCTACTGTTGCCATGGAACCTACGTGAAACAGGTAATCAATATTTCCTTTGGGTGAAAATTGCTGCATCAGTTGCAAAAATCCGGCGAGACGGAACCAGATTTTAGCCTGGCGGGAAGTTCCCCAGTGAAGGCTGCCAAAATTATTACCGGTTATAAAATCACCGGCCTCAGCAAATCCATACTTCAGGAATCCCGGATCGGCACCGCGCTTCACCGTCTTATTTGTGACAGGATTGCGTAAGCTCCACACCTTAAAACAAGGCCCCCCTTTGCGAAAAAAATGGAGACATTTTTTATGCTGCAGGGCTTTGATGATTTGAAAACTGATGATCATTGCACGCTGTGAAAGGGTATACCTGGGTAATGATGGAAAGAAGGGATTTGTATATCCTGTGGTGTCATCCACCAGCCTGCTGATGAGGGCCAGCCCGATGATTAAATGCCAAACCTGATCCTGGCTCATTTCATTAAGCCGGATTTCCGGCTCGGTATAATCTGACATGACCCTGGGGTAATCAGCGAAGGAAGGATTTTTCCATGCCCAATCCTTTGTGAATGTTGCGGGAACATCGTCGCGCATAAAAAAACCACCGGTAACAGGAAGCGCATCCCTGTCGCCAAAGAAGATATTTGCATGTTTATCAAGGCGCTCAATGGCTGAAACTGCATTGTTCAGTTCAACCAGGGTTTGATCAACAGGCAGATGATTTATTTTACGAAGTCTAAACTCGGTAGCAAGCACAGCCATATAACTGCTCAGGTTGATGGTGGCATCGCCCCAACGCATGACTCCTGTGTACACGTTCCGGTAACTTGCGGGAAGGTTGGTTCCAGGCTCATTGCCCGAACTGGAAACCATGAAGTCGTTGAGCAACCGGTCGCGGTACGCCTGGTACTTCAGGATGTTCTCATTGGGAGTTTGTGCAAAAACAAGATTAACAAACGATTTCAGTAATAAAATTAAAACAGGAGCAATTCTCAGATTCATTATATGAGATGGAAATAGTTCAGTTTAGCAGGCATTTTTCAATCAGCATGATATTTATTGAAATCAGCTATTTCAGTCAGAGGTTTCCGTATTTTTTCACGAACCGGATAATTTTCAGCCGGATAACCCACAGTGATCAGTAAACTAACCAGTTTTTCACGCGGGATACCGAGTTGTCGTTTTACTTCATCATCGTTGAACCAGCCAATCATGCAGGTTCCGAGACCAAGCTCGGCAGCCTGCAGGCAGAAATGGGCAGCGGCAATTCCATTATCCACATGGCGCCAGTCTTTTTTCTTGATTTTTGCAGCCAGCCGGGTAATAATTTTTTGGTCCCTGGTAATCATCACAACAATCACCGGTGCCTGCAAGGCAAATTTATTGAAAGAAAGCACGGCATCAAAGGTGGCAAGTGCGATTTTATTCTTTACATCCGGATCATCCACCACAACGAAATGCCAGGGTTGTGAATTGCTGGCGGATGGTGCCAGGCGTGCAGCTTCAAGGCACTGACTCAACTTTTCAGGTTCCACGGGTTTGCTGTCGTAGCGCCGTACGCTTTGTCGTAGTTTTATAAGTTCCGCAAAGTTCATATAATCAATAAGTTATTGATGCTGCCCAGATCTGCTGCTGGTAAAGTTTTTTCTACTGTGTATTCACTTCGATTCGCTGATTTTCTTTCTGTACACGCCTGTTCAAGTAATTCCTTCCAGTCTTTTCATAAGCTTTGCATGATCAGTTTCAAAGCCTGGTTTTCCCAACAAGGCAAACATATTCTTTTTATAAGCTTCCACACCAGGTTGATCGAATGGGTTCACGCCAAGCAAGTAACCGCTAAGGGCGCATGCAAATTCATAGAAATAAATAAGACCGCCCAGGTAATATTCATCAATATGGGGAATGCTGATCCTGATGTTGGGAACCTGACCGTCAATATGGGCAAGCAAAGTGCCCAGTTCAGCCATGCGGTTAACTTCAGTCAATCGTTTTCCGGCAACAAAGTTCAATCCGTCACTATTGTCATCGAGCAACGGAACCTTTAATTTCCTATTGCTTTGTTCAACAGAAAGCACGCTTTCAAAAATAATGCGAAGTCCTTCCTGGATATATTGCCCCATGCTGTGCAGGTCGGCGGTAAAAGTAACCCCTGCCGGGAAAATTCCAGATTGCTGTTTCCCCTCGCTTTCACCATAAAGCTGTTTCCACCACTCGGTAAGGAACACTAGGTTTGGCTGGTAATTGACCATGATCTCTACAAGTTTCCCTTTCTGATAAAGTGCATTTCGGGTGGCGGCATACAGAGCCGCAGGATTTTTTCCGGGCAGGTGCGAACCGAGGGCGATGGTTTCCATTTCGGCAGCGCCCCCGATCATGCGGTCAATGTCGAATCCGGCGACCGCAACAGGAAGCAATCCAACAGGAGTGAGTACAGAATAACGGCCTCCCACATCATCGGGAACGATAAAGGTTTGATATCCTTCTTCATTGGCCAGGTTTTTCAACGCTCCTTTGGCTTTATCGGTAATGGCCACAATACGTTTACGCGCTTCGCTGATGCTGTATTTTCTGACCAGATGTTGCTTCAGCACCCTGAAAGCAATGGCCGGTTCTGTTGTTGTTCCTGATTTTGAAATCACTATGAGAGACCAATCCACTTTATGCAATACATCCAATAAATCAGAGTGGTAGTCTTCGCTGATGTTATTTCCGGCAAACAGTACCAGGGGGCCAGGCCTTTTAAATGCTGGTAAAAGACCCGCGAACTGGTGTTGCAGGGCTTCGATCACAGCCCTGGCGCCAAGGTAGGAACCACCAATGCCCACCACCACAACCACCTCAGATTTTTCTTTCATCTGTAAGGCTGTCTGGTTGATCTCTGATAATATTGCCCCGGAGGTAGAAGAAGGCAGCCTGACCCATCCTGTGAAATCTCCGCCAGGGCCTGTTCCTGTTACCAGTTGCTGATGATATGTTTTGAGGCTCTTTTCCTGTTTTTCAAGGTCGCTGGAATCAATGAAATTCAGCACTGACCGGATGTCAATATTTAGCTTTTTCATATTGATGTGATGATTTGGTTCGTGACTGTAAAAGTATGAAATTGTTTGAAATTGACCTGGAGTGTTGATTTGTATGAATGCCAAGGTTTCAGGTCACGTGACCCGAAGATGCTCCTGTGAAAGGTAAAGAAATGAAATTCAATCTTTAACAGACTTTACTAATGCTTTCTTGATCATTTTTACCAAATGATCATTTTTGATGTTCTTTACTTATAAAGGGAAGAGAAAAGAGATTTTTACTGGGTGGATAGCAAAAAAAAGTGCGGTCCTAAGACCGCACCCCAAAACAAACAACAAAAACCAAGTTACTTAAGGCAATGAAAACATCTTGATTCAATAATGCCGATAAGTAAACTTCTAAGTTTATGAAAAAAATTACAGTGCAAATATATAACATAAATTATCACAAATGACCATGTTTGTAAAAATAAAAGTTAAAAAGTGTTAAGTTAAAGCCTAATCCTTTGCTTAGCAGTACTTTTGCAGCTATGAACCGCCTCAGAATCATCCTTATCATCCTGCTTGTCAGTCTGGCATTGGTAACTTTAGTAGCCATTCAACTGTATTATATCAACAGTGCAATCAGGGTAGAAGAAAGCAATTTTCAACACCGGGTAACTGAAGCAGCGACCAATATTATCAACAAACTTCAGAAAATAGATCTGGCATACAATCTCAGCCTGCAACGACGAAAGGAAAAAATACTGCAATCTATTGACTCATTGAGGATCGCTTACCATTTGCAGATGATACGTGATTCACTCGCACCTTCCGATTTCAACTTTTCCAGGCAGTTTGAGCAGTGGAACGTACTTCAGGGCGGCCACTGGGAAACCGTCCATCAGTACGATACAAGCAACTTCATGACCGGCAGCCCTGGCGATTCAACTTCGGCTTACGGGATGCTTGAAGAGAATTATCGCCACCAGACAATTATGTTGGGTGAACTTGTTGATGAAATGTTCAGTAACCGAAAACCCTATGGAACTGCCATGCGCTATGATAAAGCTGTTATTGATTCACTCGTTGGAGTGGAATTGGAAAATAAAGGTTTGCGTATTGATTATGAATTCGGGATCTTCAGCACGGTGCAGAACCGGTTTCTTATAGAAAAAACCGGAAATTACACCCAGTCATTACTTGATGAAGGATTTTCATATCAAATATCGCCCACCAGTTTACTGTTGAGTTCTGATTATCTTATTCTTTACTTTCCATACCAGATCAGGTTTGTGCTTATCAGGCTTTCGGGCATGCTTGCGGTTTCCCTATTCATTGTTTTAATACTGATCGGTGCATTTTTCTATGCGTTCCGCACCATCATACACCAAAAGAAGCTATCAGTGATGAAAAGTGATTTCATCAACAACATGACCCATGAGTTTAAAACACCAATCTCTACGGTAGCTCTTGCCTGTGAAGCACTTAACGACAGCGATATACAAAAATCAGAAGCGTTGTATAAAAATTACATTGGCATTATCAGCGAAGAGAACCGTCGTTTGGGAGTAATGGCAGAGAAAATCCTGCAAACGGCCATCCTTGAAAAGGGAGAACTTAAACTCAGGCTTGAACTTTTTGATTTGCATGTAATCATTCAGGATGTGATTAAAACCATGAGTATACAGGTTGAAATACGTGATGGGCAGATCAGTGTTGACCTGGCCGCTAAGCAAAGCAAGATCCTTGCTGACAGGATTCATATTACCAACATTATAACCAACCTGCTCGACAATGCCAACAAATACACTCCTGTAAGGCCCCGCATCCTGGTTCAGACAAATAATGTGGAAAAAGGCATAGTCATCAATGTTTCGGATAATGGATTGGGCATCAATAAAAACGACCAGAAGAAGATTTTTGAGAAACTATATCGTGTACCCACAGGCAATATCCATAATGTGAAAGGCTATGGATTGGGTCTTAGTTACGTGAAGTTCATTGTGGACAAACATAAGGGCAGTATTTCCGTTGAAAGCGAAACAGGACAGGGTACCAAATTCCGGATTTTTCTGCCTTTTGATCCTGAATTAAAGTAGGCATCTGCAGGCAGGAAGATATGCTCAACCCACTATAGATGAAAGCAACCGATGAAAATTAATATACGTTATTAATGTGACGATTAAATAATTAAAAACGACATAAAACCATTTGTCATGGAAAATGAGAAGATGCGTGTTTTATTGGCAGAGGACGATCGTAACCTCGGCAATATTCTGAAATCCTACCTCGAAGCAAAGAACTATGAAACCACTTTATGTGTGAACGGGCAGGAAGCCCTGCAGGCCTATGCCAAAAACCGTTTCGATATTTGTATCATTGATGTGATGATGCCGGTAATGGATGGATTCAGCCTGGCGAAAGAAATTCGCCTCGATAACAAACAAATACCTATCCTTTTCCTCACTGCAAAATCGTTGCAGGAAGACAAGATCAGGGGTTTTGAACTGGGCGCTGACGATTACATTACCAAGCCATTTGTGATGGAAGAACTGCTGGTGCGGATGAAAGCCATTTTACGCCGTTCTATTCAAGGACCTTTGCCAGGCGAAGACATCACTATATTTGATTTAGGTGGATATGTTTTTGATGTGAACCGCCAGACACTGAGCTTTGGCGACAGCGTTCAAAAACTTACCTCAAAGGAAACGGAACTGTTGAAATTGCTTTGCGATAATCTGAACCAGGTGCTCGATCGCAGGATTGCCCTGCATAAAATCTGGAACGACGACAGTTATTTCAATGCGCGAAGTATGGATGTGTATATCGCCAAACTGAGGAAATACCTGAAAAAGGATGCTACCGTGGAATTGATTAATGTGCATGGAACAGGTTTTAAGCTTGTTACAAACATGTAGGCTTTTTAACGAACAGATCATTCATGAAAATAGCCGCACTTGTCTCAGGAGGTGTTGACAGTTCAGTGACCATTCCTTTGCTTAAGGACCAGGGTTTCGACCCGGTAATCTTCTATATCAGAATTGGCATGGAAGATAAAGCCGGGTTCATGGATTGTCCTTCTGAAGAGGATATTGAGATTGTTACCTGGATCGCAAAGAAATATGGCTGCCGCATGGAAATTGTTGATTTGCAAAAAGATTACTGGGAAAGCGTGGTGGCATATACACTGGATGCCGTAAAAAAGGGGCTCACTCCGAATCCGGATGTGATGTGCAACCTGCTGATCAAATTCGGAATTTTCAATGACCGTTATGGCAATGAATTTGACCGTATTACAACAGGCCATTATGCCGCAAGGGTGGAACACAGCGGCAAAGTCTTCCTGGGTACAGCACGCGACCATATGAAGGATCAGACATATTTCCTGGGACGAATTAAGGCAGCGCAAATGAAAAAACTGATGTTCCCGCTCGCAACCATGCTGAAAAAGGAAGTACGCGAGATGGCATTCAAAATAAAACTTCCAAGCGCCGCAAGGCGCGATAGCCAGGGAATCTGCTTCCTGGGAAAGATCAATTACAACGACTTTATCAGACGTTATGCCGGCGAACAGGAAGGCCAGATTGTCGAGTATGAAAGCGGAAAGATACTCGGAAAGCATAAAGGTTATTGGTTTCATACCATCGGCCAGCGTAAAGGACTTGGTTTGGGGCAGGGACCTTGGTTTGTGGTAAGGAAAGATACAGCGGAAAATATTGTGTATGTGTCAAATGGTTACGATCCCGTAGCGCAATATGGTGATACAGTGATACTTGACGATTTTCTTTTCATAACTGAAAATCCCTGGGCCAGCGAAATTGCCGGCGCTGACATCACTTTTAAAATCAGACATACCCCGGAATTCACTGAAGGAACACTTTACACGGTTGGCAGCCAACATGTGGTTAAATCGTCCAAACCCATTGCAGGTATTGCTCCCGGACAATTCGGAGTGGTATATGATGCCGGCAGGAAAATATGCCTTGGAAGTGGTGTAATTGCGTGAACCTGAAACTGTCAGGAAGAGATATGCCGTGCCAACCTTCTGCCAGTGAAGGGGAAATAAAATTCGCTACCTGGAATTCATATGATCAATCCTCATCGTTGAAAATACGATGTACCTCTTACCCGTTCAGTATTTCTGAGACTTTTGTCAGCAGCGCTACACCGGTTGGAATGATATCGTCCGGGAAATCGTAGGCTGAATGATGCAAAGGCGACTGTTTTATGCCAGCGCCTATTCCAATCATTGCCCCGTGGAACCGGGAAGTAAAATGACCGAAATCTTCCGACCATCTGAATGGTGTATCCGGTTCTGTTATCTGCAAATTCAAATTCTCTGCTGCCTGTATCACGCATTCTGCCGCAGCATCATCATTCATGGTGACGGGAAATGGTTCGGTAACAATGATCCTGGGTTTCAAACCGTGCCGGTTCGCCATATCGGATGCAGCTTTTTCTGCCTGTTGCAAGAGGATACCGAGATCCTTTTCATCGAAGGAGCGTAAAGTAGCCATCAGGGTGGCTTCTCCCGGACTGGTACCAAAAGCAGGCGAACCAAGTTGCACGTGTATAATGGTAATAAGCGCAAAATCAGTCAGATGGCTGGTGTTTTTAACCAGTGAATCAAGATGGGTTATGAGCGAAGCAACAGCAATGGCAGGATTACGGCCTTTTTCTGGTTCTGAGGCATGAGAGGATTGACCCGTCAGGTGTATGATCAAACCGGCAGAAGCAGCCGCAAAACAGCCTTTGCGGATGACCACTTCATGTTTCAGAAATCCGGGGAGGTTGTGTATGGCAAAAACATAATCCGGACGAAAATCCGTAAATACCAGATCACTCAGAACTTTTAAAGCTCCTGCCCCGGTTTCTTCGGCAGGTTGAAAAAGCAGGATTACCTTACCCCGCCCGGGTTTTTTCCGGTGAAACTGTTGGGCCAGACCGAGCAATATGGCCATATGACCGTCATGACCGCATACATGAGCCACTCCCGGTTTGAGCGACCGGTGCGAAAATAAACCAGCTTCCGCAACTGGTAATGCATCCAGTTCTGCCCGAAACAGTATGGAAGGGCCAGTTTCTATTCCTTTATATATTGCGGCAAGTCCAAATCCACCCAGCCCCGTAATGACCTGATCCGGCTCATATGGTGAAAGCCAGGCCACGATCCTTGCTGAAGTTTCTTCTTCCTGCCCTGAAACCTCCGGATGTTGATGCAACTCATGCCTGTAACGGATCAGGCATTGAAGGTCAACGGGCTTCATAATAATTCAGTTATCAGTTTTTACCAGCTTCACAGTGCTAATTTCGGTCCCGCGTATGATCCTTATCAGGTACACTCCTGCTGGTTTCCGGGAGAGGTCAAAATGATGAACAGATGTGCCAGGGATTTCAGCCTGAAAGATCCTGTAAAGCTGCATTCCGAAAATTTCTATTGTAACTGGTTGCTTTTCTTCAGCATACAGCTGTTCCAATGCAAAACGACCCGTAGTAGGATTGGGATACACCCTGAAACATGGAGAAAGTTCTTTGGGTTTGGTAGAATATAGGATAGGCTGAATTTCTTCCTGTTCCACCACTATCAAAGCTTTTTCTTTGCTGCAATAGGCACCGTCCTCCGAGATTCGTGCAATCAGGTTTCCGCCTTCTTCCACGGAAGTTCCGTATTGAAGCAGGATATTGTAACCCGAAATAAGTTCAATAAATGCCCCTGTATTCACCACTACTTCATTTTCGTTGCCGGCAACACGAATGGTTTGAATGGCCGAAAAACAGGTATCTGTTCCGGTAGCAAGGTTCAGATCACTCAATACCAGGTTGTTTGCAATCCCTGTGGTGAATTCAATCACATCTCCGTAACCTGTGCCTGTGTTGTTGCTTGCATAGGCGCGCAGGTAATACCTGGTCTGGGGTTGCAGTCCCGTCATCGTACCCGTGTATGTACCTGAGCCACCCGCGTCAATGGTGAAGCCTGTGTTGTTTTCAAGGGTGGGATTGCCACTGATATTCCAGCAAATGCCCCTGACACTGACCGGTGATTCGCCCTGGCTAAGGATCACATTACCGCTTATTTCGGCAATATCTGCACCAGCATTGCTGACAAAACCAGTTACCACCTCCGGCACCATGATCTTTTTGGTGTAAGCTTTGATGCACAGATCATACCCATAGGGAGTTCCATGACCCAGCGGGTACCACGCTGTGGGCCAGATCCCGGGATCGGGGGCAAGCCAATATTTTCCGGTACTTATTGTGGGTTTCGCATAACCGGCAATGGAATCTTCAACAGGTACAGGCCATTTCAGCAATGAGTCTTTGGAGTCGTATTTTACCTGAACATAAAAATCCTGGCCGGCAGGGATCAGAATAGTGGAATCGAGGTCAAAGGTGTAGTAACCGGGCAGAGGAACGGTTTCTTCGTTACCTGTATACAGCAATCCGCTGAGCGAGTCGCTGAACTGGCTGTAAACCTTAATTTCGATCCCGCAATTGGCGTACAGCATAAAGGTACCTATGCGGGTGATGCGCATATCGCTCTCCGGACCATCAAACTTCACCAGGCCGTAAGCATACTGGTTCCAGCCACCGCTTCCCCAATACCCGCCAATTTCATCATGCTGAAAGATGGTGGTGTTTGCTTCGTTTTCCATCACCTCAGGCCAGTATCCATTGTACTTCAGGAACCGGGAATCGTCATACGCAATGTAGTAATAGCCACCTTCACCCCAGTTGCTTCCCCAGGTATTTCTTACGATCCAGGCTCCGGTACCCCTGGCGGTCATTTTGTTATCGTCCCAGCCGATCACGCACCCGGCATGGTTCACATTGGCGGTTCCGTTGTAATAATATGTGTAATTCCCCGGGTTATAAAAAGAATCATTCCAGTAGAGAAGGCTCCAAACAGGACCGTAATCCATCACGGTTTGTTTGATGGCTGCCATGTTGTCTGCAGGCGGATACCTTGCCTGATGCACATAAAAAAGTGCGTCTGTGTCGTCAGGACAGCAGTTATAATATGCCTGGCCGCCGGGGTAGGCGTACTGGTGCTGGAGTATCGGCCCGGAACGCCGGGCGAAAAATGCCGTCGCCATCCAGTGATTTCCGTTGCCGCTTCGCTCAGGTAAGTATTTGTGGCAGTTTTGCAGATGATTGTCGGAAAGGTCGAATTCTTCATGTCCAAGCATCAGCAGGCGCGATTCGAGTGCGCCCATAATAGAATAGGCCCAACATCCGCCCGCCGATTGCGACTTCACCGGTGTGAGCCAGGAAGTATTTCGCATGTCGTAAACGGCAGGGAAATTCCGTAAAGGTTCGGCCTGGAAATTTTTCCAGGGGTCGTGCAAAGGCCTGATGGGTGGCAGAATAATCCCGGATTCTGACATGGACTGAAGTTCGGCCGGAGAAAGATAGAAATCAGGGTCTGCCGGTGCTTTTTCCGGGCCTTGCTGGGCAGAAAGCAACAAATCAGAAAAGAGGAACAGGGAGATTACTAACCTGTGTATCATAGTAAAAGACTTAAATTGCAGGTTTAAAGTCATTCATAACAAATCGAAAAAATCTGACGAAGGCACACGCAGTCCCTGCGATTCACGCTTAGGTTCTCTTCAACCCAACCTGCATCTTACCTCCTCCTCACGCTCCCTCATTCTATCGCCCCCTCGCTCTTTCGCTCTATCGCTTTATCATCCCATCGCTTCCTCGTTTACTCCATCTCCAGTTTCCTGAGATCATAGATTTTTTTTGCCCCGTAACCTGCGGCCATGAGCAACAGGATGCCAATGCCTGCACCTATTGGTGCACCGCCCCCGGGAGGTTGATTACCTCCTTGTCCGTGTCCGCCTGAAGGAGGCGGTGGAGGGACACTTTGCGAAAACACAGCCACCTGGAACACAAGCAGGAAGGCCGGGATGAGTAAGGCTTTGATAATTTTTTTCATCGCTTTATATATTACTGGATTTGACTTATTGAATTACAATTTTTTGTGACAATACCGATGTGCCGGTGATCAAACGCACAATATAAACACCCGGGGCAGTCTTCAGGTTCATGCTTTGCAGTCCGGCGCCAACTTCCTCCTGTGATACCATTTGTCCCTGTGCATTGTATACTGCCAGCAGTGCTTTTCCGGTACCCGGGTTTACCACGTACAATATATTATCCTGCATATAGGCATGCAGCACGGAAACAAGGTGCTCCTGAATACCAACGGTGCCGAAATGCAGCAGGAAGCGGTTGGGATCGTCATCGGTTTCGGAAATGAACTGATAAACAGGATAATCGTTTAACACCTGGATTTGGTTTAGTTTTACGTCTTCAAGAATCATTTGCATGCCTTCAATGTTTTCGGTTAGGGTGATCTGATAGTCTGATGCCTGGTTTTTCACAAATCCAAAAGGAATGGCTCCTGAACCTGATAATGCCGGCAGACTGTTGGTGGAAAGTTTTTCGCCATTGCAAACAGCGTAGAACTGTGGTGCATAACCCGGAAGAAAGCGGGAATCATAAGCAAAGTCAAAACCAATTGTTGATTCAGGATTCAGCAGGATATTGCTTTCCTGAAAATAACTGCCATCCTGTGTTGCTGCAACAAGCCTGATCTTATCATTGCCTGATGATTTATACCATGCTGCAGCATCGTGCAAACGTGAAGCAGCGGGAATAGTAATGCTGTTATCGTTGTTCACACTCACCTGCACCATAAAACCCTGTGATGACGGGATAATACCACTGGCAGCTATGTCGCTGTAACTTTTACCTGCGGCATTCCAGATTTTTGCAGTGCCTGCCACGTTATTCAATGCCCAGTTACCATCGTTCCATCTCAGCGCACTGGCAAAAGGATTTCCAAGCAGGTGCCAGCCGCTGTTTGTACCACCGGTAAGGCTTAGGTTTGATTTATTGATATTGCTTACACTGAGTGTGCCGGTGAATACTTTGGTATCAGTATTTTGGTATGATACCAGATATCCTGTGCCGGGTGCAATCTGGGTAGGATTTCCTGCTTTGTAGTTGAGCCAGAGATTCTGGACTTCATCCCAGGCATACAGGTCATCGTTGCTACCAGGCTCAAATGAAGAACCTGCAATAGTGAAGGCAGCCACTGGTGATCCCAGTAAATGCCAGCCGGCATCATTAACATTGTTATGTCCGGTGATATACCTTTCCACCGTGGCCGGCACGTCCGCTGTTGCGTGGATCAGGGAGCCGGTGCCGGTTGCATCGGAGTGGATGGTAAGATTTGCTGCACCGGCATTATTGGTGAGGGTGCCTCCAACGCTACAGAATCCTTCCATGAAAATATCGAAGAAGGAATCAGGCATAATGGTCAGGTGATTAAATGAAGCTGATTTATTCAATCTGACACCTGAGGAATTATTGATTGTTATCGTCGAATTTGAGTTAGCTGAAATAGTGCCACCTCCTGAGATTATCTGTAATGAAGAGCCATTCAGGTTTACTGTCCCAGCAGAAGCAGGATTAAAATTCAAGGTAGCGCCGGTTAGAACTTCAACATTGCCTTTTATTGAATGGCCCGGTGTGCCCGTCATATTAAAATTCAAAGTGCCTTGCTTAATCGTCAAATTATCAATTGAAACAGCCGATCCACCAGTAGTGGTAATTACTCCGTTGAAATCAAACTCAAAGTCTGCGTATGTACGTCCAGAAAATGCAGGTGTGGTATTGCCTGTTAATGAGAATAAACTTCCAGCCTGAAAAACCACAACACTATTCGGTTGGCTTGCACCAAAAGGATTTGAGCCTGCAATCTGTTCATAAACTGAACTGCTTGAGAAAATAATTGAACTTAAATTTGTTGTACCGAAAGCATTACCAGAAAAACCAGTTCCTGCTGTAAACTGTGCTCCTGAATTGAAAGTAATTCCGGATGCATCTGCTGCTAAAAGCTTGTGAGCTGCACCTGCAAAAGTCATTGAGCCACTTACAGAACCGGTTGCGCCAGTGGAAAGAGATATTTGCAGTGCAGTTGAGCCGGAAACATTTAACTGTGACCCCGGTTCAACAGTAAGGTCGTCCCCTGTTCCACCTGCAATTGTAAGAGTGTTGGCTCCTCCGGCCTGAAAAGTAACATTTGTATTGTTTGTAACAAGTAACTTCCCGATTGTTTGTGCAGGGACAGATGTTACTGTTTTTGTCGTTCCATCGTTGAATTGTAAAATATCATTGCTTGCAGGAGTTGTGCGGGTTGGATCCCAGTTTGTGGAAACTGCCCAGGATGCATTGTCTGCACCGATCCAGGTATAGGTTGGGGGACTTTGTGTTGTTGCATCATCCTCTGGCACACTTCCATCCGTTTTGTAATTGATGGCAAGCCCGCTGCCATTGTATGGAAAAATCCTGAAATAGTAAGGTGTGGAAGGTTCAAGCCCTGTAAACTGATGTGTGCCATTACCAGCCGCAATATTTTTAACCAGCCCGCCATCACTTTCGGCTGTACCATCCACCGGATCTGTAATTGAGCCATAACCTACATCGCTTCCTTTGATCAGGTAGCCTGACGCATCGGAATCATTCCATGATACGGTTATGGCACTCGAAGAATTAGCTATGGCAGTGAAGTTGGATACATGGTTGCTTGGCTCTGCATATGTAACATTCAATACTCCGGAAACATAGGTCGTTCCATCCCAGAAACCGCCACCACCACTACTGTAACCGCCATAGACATATTCAGCAAGACCATATTTAAAACGGCTGGCGTAGTAGTAGGTTCCGGCTGGCAAAGTGCTTCCGATTTCTGCCATGTATTCATCATTATTCCCTGCGTCAACATTATATGAAGCCGCAACCCAGTTTTCCCAGGTTGAAGGATTGGTGTTCGATGTATTGTAACCTATCCATGCACTGATACCTGCGCCTTGACCGGCACCATTGGTTACTCCTGCCTCATACACCTGTGCATACACATTAAATGTGCCCCCAACATAAATATTTCCGCTTGGCGGAGATTGCAGGTTACACCAGTCAATCTGCGGGGGCGGGTTTATCGTAAGGGTTCCGGAAATATTGTTGGTTCCGTCCCAGAAACCGCCACCACCAGTATTATATCCCCCATACACATAAGGAGCCGAACCAAGCTGGAAACGGCTTGCATAGTAATATGTTCCGGCTGGTGAAATAACCGTACCGATATCAGCCTTGTACTCATCGTTATTGCCTACGTCACCATTGTATGTAGCTGCTACCCAGTTCGTCCAGCCAGAAGGGTCAGTATTTGCAGTACTAAAACCAATCCAGCAGGTTATTCCGGCACCCTGACCGGCTGCATTTGTAATACCAGGCTCGTAAACCTGAGCATAAACAATAAATTCTCCACCCAGGTTTATGTTGCCGTTGGCTGGCCACTGCAAATTTGCCCA
>CAYQRU010000057.1:0-6429 GCA_964419945.1 uncultured Bacteroidales bacterium
TGGGGCTTATTATAATAAGGTGTAACAGATAAAATAGCATCAACATCATCAAAAGGGGTATCTTTTATACTATCAATAATGGATTGCGTATTGTTGCCCCCTATTCCGACAACAAGCGGCACTCTCTTGTTAATTGTTTCAACGGAGAAGTGAAGGATGGCATTTTTTTCATCCCTGCTCAGGGTAGCCGATTCTCCGGTAGTCCCCATCACAACAATGTATTCTGCCATATTGGCAATCACATGCTCGATCAGCTTTGCGAAAGAGCCAAAATCAATTGTTCCGTGTTTGTGGAATGGAGTTACAACGGCAACACCGGTTCCAAAAAGAAATTCATTCATTCAGGGGTGGTTTTAAAATCCTCAGATAATGCATCAGATTGTCAAGAAAAACCTGCTGATTATCAGTTTGATGATTAATTAAGAGATCATAATGATATAGACGTATTTTACTTTGCTTCCCTATCCTGAGGTGAGCATTTGATACCACAGTGAGATAAATAAGCGGAAAACTTTCCTCCAGATTGATATCCATGTAGTACTCCGCATTTATTGCAGCCAATTTGAAAACAAGTTCAGATGGTGGTACATAAAACAGATTCAGTTGTTTGCGGGTAAAAATGAAGCGTTGGTCATTCGACTCCAGAGTCAATAATTTCAGATTACCCGAATAGTAAATGACATGATACACTCTCTTATTTGCATCTTTCAGTGTTTGAGTAAAATGCATGATGGTCTCCGGTATATCCGGTTCTTTCATTTCGAAAAGAAGAACAATTGTATCAACCTTAGGAAAGCTTATAATGCTACATTTTCGCTGAGATTGTTCTGAGCGCTTGTGCAATAATGCGATTCCCCGCCAAAGTCTTAATTTCGTGATAATTCCCACAATTCTAATGTGTTGCTGAAGCAAGAACAGAAATATAAACCTGTTTAGCAATTAAAAGACTATACCTTTTAAAAGTCTGTAAAAATAATGAACTATTTTAAATGATATGAATAATTGGACGCAGGATAAGAGTTTTTTATTTTTTTCTTACACTTTTCAAAACGAGCAGGTTCATGGCATTACTACCCAAATTTTCGATATCAGTATGAATGAACCGGAGTACCTGATCATAATACAGCACCACAACAGGCGCCTGATCCATTACCATTTGATCCATCATTCTGTAGTATGTGTATCGTAAACTATCATTGGTTTCAGCCATTGATTTTTCATACATTGCATCATATTCATGTGATTGATAATGAGTATAGTTAGGACCAGAAGGAGCTAAATTTTCTGAGTAAAAAAGTGAAAGATAGTTTTCGGCATCCGGATAATCAGCAATCCACGATGCCCTGAAAAAAGAAGATCTGCCATGAGCCATCATTTCACGTAAGGTAGCAGGCGGACTTACATCAATCCGGATTGTAAAACCCAACTCATTAAGCTGATGTTGAATATAACGGGTCAGGTCCAAATAGGAAGCATTGGTAGCAATAGTAATTTCAGGCAGGTTCCTGCCTCCCGGAAACCCTGCTTTTTCAAGTAATTCAAGCGACTTTTGCGGATTAAAGTTGTATCCTCTTACCATAGTGCTGTCAAACGATGGTAATCCAGGCGGTACAAAACCATAAATACCGGGTCGCCCAATATTATTACGCAGGAAGCGTATCATTCTCATACGATCGAATCCATAATTTATTGCCTGCCGGATTTCGGGAATGAGTAACACATTTCCCTTATTCTGAGGTAAATCAGGATTGATTTGAAAAGCAAGATACTCAGTGTTCAGATAAGGTTGTGTAATTTTCTGAATCTTGCCTGCATACCGTGGGTTAAGTTCTCCACTCCGGGTCAGAATCTCATCTTTATATCCCGCATCAATTCCTGACAGAAAATCAAGTTTGCCTTTGATGAACTCCAGAAATGCAGTATGCTTATCCACAATGAATGAAATCGCAACAGCATCGAGGTATGGCAATGCTATTCCGTTCTCAGATTCAAAATAGTGCAGGTTCTTTAAAAGCACCAGTTTTACACCTTCTTTCCACATGCTAAAACAAAATGGGCCTGTTCCAACCGGATTACGTCTGAAATCTTTCCCGTAATAAGTTATTGCTTCATATGGCAGCACGGAACAATATTGCATGGTAAGCAACCCTGGAAAAGGTGGGAAAGGATTATTGAGTTCAATGACCAGTATCGAATCGTTTTTGGGGTAGATGCTCGCCAGTCCCCCGGTTCCGACTCTCACATTTCTGAATATCCAGGCACCAGGTGAGGCAAGTGATGGATCAAGGATTCTCAAGAAACTAATTGCCACATCCGAGGCCACTACTTTTCGGCCTTTTGAATCCGGAAAACATGGTGAATCATGAAAAAAAACATCTGTTCGCAAATGGAACGTATAGGTTTTTAGATCTTCGGAAAGTTCCCAGGTCCTGGCAATGCATGGTTCGACTTCAAGTTTGTCGTTGAGTTGCAACAAACCGTTATAAACCTGATTTACTGCCCAAATGTTTGCCTGGCTGCGTGCAAAAGCCGGATCGAGAGAAGTAATATTCGAAGATTCATTATACCTGAATACCTGCTTTGAATCAAGCTTGTCAAAAGGGCTTATACATGATTTAAACAACAGAGATACAGTGAATAAGAAAAGATAATGGCCGGGTACTTTCATGCTGTAAAGCTACAACAAAACCTTGGATAGTATAGCAGCAAATAAAAGAAATCAAATGTAGATCATGAAGCATTGATCTTTACAGATAGTATTGATCTACAATGAATTTTGAGTAAGACACTCCGAGATTTTTTTCTTTAGTTTCCAGCAGGTCATTTGTCTGATATGATGTTCATCTGCCAATTGATATGACGACATCTGTGGCCGGCAGCAAATTTGATAAGCCATCAGGAAAGCCACATCAAGAGGCATTTTACATCCGTGAAAAGGAGTATGCGCAGTTGCTGATTCATTGGTTTTGCATCTGGTGCAACGACGCGAATATGGAGTCTTCCCTTTACAATAATTTTTATGACCACATTTTTTACAAACAAATTCTCCTTTCCATTTTTCTCCAGCAAGAAATTCCAGACAATTTTCTTCTGAGGAAAACCTTGTTGCAAACTCATGAGGATTGTATTTTATAAATATCTGCTTAAGTTCCATGTTACCAATTTGTTATCTTTATATTACTAAACAGGGATACCCACGCCCCGAATTCATTTACGATCTGCAATCAAAAATATTAAAATTTAACCAGCGCATCTTAAACAAAAATTATGTTGGCGTGTTTATTTTGCAAATGTAGTGATATTAATGCGATTTATTTAAATTTTATTATTTTTGCCAAAATTTTTAATCCCAACTAAAATGAAGAACATTCTTTTCACCGTTATTTTGATTATTGCTGTATTTTCTGCCGGCTGTGCCGGATCAGGTGCTGAAAACGCTCAATCAACAAAGACCAACACTTCTGAAGATGCCAAAGTGATAAAAATCACAAGGCAGGAATTTATTGATCATGTATATAATTACGAAGCTAATCCGACCGAGTGGGTGTATGAAGGCGAATTGCCTGCCATTGTTGACTTTTATGCCGACTGGTGTGCTCCCTGCCGAATTGTTGCTCCAATATTGGATGAACTTGCCAGAGAGTATGCCGGCAAGATTGTTATTTATAAGGTTGATACCGATAAGGAAAAAGACCTTGCACGTGCATTTAATATCCGCAGCATTCCCACTATGTTATTCATTCCTCCAACAGGTCGGCCTCAAATGAGCCAGGGAGCATTGCCCAAGGAAACTATTAAACAGGTGATAGACAATTTTATGCTTGCAGAAATAAAACAGTAGCCAAACAGGCCTAATGTATTTAATATATTGATAAACAATTAATTATAAAAATATGGAACATCTAACCAAAAAAACTTTCACCGAGAAAATATTTAATTATGAAAAGAACAGGGATTGGAAGTTTGAAGGCAAACTGCCGGCTCTCATTGATTTTTATGCGGACTGGTGTGGACCCTGCAAGATGATTGCACCAATGCTGGAAGAATTATCCAAAGAATTTGATGGCAGGATCAACATCTATAAGGTTGATACTGAGTCAGAACAGGAGCTATCTGGTGTTTTTGGAATTCGCAGTATTCCTTCACTTCTTTTCTGTCCGGTTGACGGACAACCCCAAATGGCCGCCGGTGCGTTGCCCAAAGAAACGTTGAAACAGGCAATCAACGAAATTCTCCTGAACCAGTCAACTGTTGTTAATTAGAATCACGGAGTAACAAAACCGGGTAGATTTACATACTATCCTAAAAACAATCATTTTCTTAATTCTTTTTTAGCAGGAAATCAATTAATCGTTGGTTTCCTGCTGTTTTTTATAAAAATCAGATCATACAACCGGAGAATATTCATACTTAATATTTGCCCTTCATACATTTGCAAAATCATTTAACAATTTACCACATGCCAAATCATGTGTTGCTTTCGACTGCTTATTTTCCACCAATCTCATGGATTGCTATTGCTCTCCAGAGCAAAACGGTTGCTATTGAGACACGGGAAACTTACACAAAACAGACTTTCCGAAATCGTTGTAATATTTTAGGAACCAATGGTTTACAAGTTCTTAGCATCCCGGTTGAAAAACCATACGGACACCAGTCAAAAACCTGCGAAATAAGAATTTCTAAGAATTCTGACTGGAGACGCATACACCTGCGTTCTATGTTAACTGCATACAACAAATCCCCATTCTTTCTCTATTACCGGCAGCCCATCGAAAATCTACTATTTGAACCATATGAACTGCTCATTGACTTGAACATATCGTTGCTTAATCTAATTTTTGAGTTGCTGGGAACCGGCACCAAGCTGCATCTGACAAATACTTTTGAGAAAGAACCGGTTGGCGTTGTTGATATGCGCAATGCAATAAATCCCGGAGAATCAATCCTTCCGGGAAGTTCATTGCCGGCATACACACAAGTCTTTTATCCAAAATTTCCTTTTTATCCCGACCTAAGTATTCTTGACCTTTTATTCAATGAAGGCCCTGCCAGTTCCGAATATATTGATAAAGTTTGGAGAGTTCTCCAAAAGTTCTTACTTTTGGGCACTAATCAATAAACCTGTTAACACAATGAAAATTACTTTTCCGGGAGGCCTGAAGGTTCAGGCTGAATACAAAGGCTACACAATAATGACTGACCAGCCAGCTTATTCAGGAGGTGATGGAACGGCGCCAGCTCCTTTTGATCTTTTCCTTGCATCAATCGGGACATGTGTCGGCATCTACGTGAAATCATTTTGCACACAACGTGGTATAGAAACACGCTATATTGTTATAAATCAGCAGATGGAAATTGATCAGCAAACACGAATGATTGGCAAGATAAGCATTGATATACATCTTCCAGCAGATTTTCCTGTGAAATATAAAGATGCACTTATCCACACCGCCAATCATTGCGCTGTAAAGCGTCACATAATGAATCCACCAGAGTTTGAATACAATATTCGGATCGGCGATGAAACCTAATTACGAAAAACCTACACTTGAAAACATTAAGACCTTTATTGGTTTAAATACTTTAGGGGTTGGTGGTGTTTCGAGAGATCCAAAAAAGTTCGGGAACATTGTTTTTAAAGAATTAGTCAGATGTGGCTATCAGGTTTTTCCGATCAACCATAATGCTGACGAAGTGGATGGATATAAGTGCTACCATTCAGTTGTTGATTTACCTGATGGAATAAAGGCACTTGTACTTGTGACGCCACCAGAGCAATCGTTGATATTGATGCGACAGGCTGCAGACAAAGGTATTCGCTATTACTGGCTCCAACAGGGTTCTGAAAGCCATGAAGTTATTGAGTTTGGTAAAGCAAATGATTTGAAAATTATCAGCGGGCATTGTATTCTGATGTTTCTTGAACCAGTAAAAGGAATTCATAAGGTTCACCGTTTTTTTAGTAAATTCTTTGGTTTTTATCCAAAATAAATATTCTATGGCTGCACAAGTGATACCCAACCAGGAACAATGTATTAAGATAGCCAGGCGGGTGAAAGAGTTTAAGATCAGGCAATCATTTTATGACCGCGAGTTCCTTAACTTTATATCAGATGAAGAATCAAAGCTGCGGGCCTATTTTTATTCGGTTGCCATTTGCCACCAGACCCACAGGTTACATAGTAAAAAACTAAAATTATGGGGCTGGGAGTACATGGAATACATGTTCGTTCAGCTTGGCAAAAATAACTCTCCATTTTTGCATCATGGTATCATCTGTTCACTGTCATTTAATGACTTGTGCAACAGGTTGGCTTCACTTTTTGCTGATGATGGAAATCCTTTGAACACTACACTTGACCGTATCGGGGAACGGGCATCATTCCTTGCTGAAGCTGACTATATACTTGAAAATCAATATAAAGG
>CAYQRU010000057.1:6439-7714 GCA_964419945.1 uncultured Bacteroidales bacterium
TCTTATTGCAAATGGTAAGGGCCTTTACGAGCTGTTATCCAATTTCAAAGCTTATTCCGATCCATTGAAGAAGAAAAGCACTTTTCTAATAAAATTGCTGGGTGATGCAAGCATGATCAAAATAAAGGATCCTGAGAATTTTGTACCCATTATGGATTACCATATGCAGCGCGTTTTGCTCCGGGCTGGTTGTGTGGATGTACTGAGTCAGAAACTGGCCGATAAATTACGCAGGCGTAAACCGGTGACCAAAGATACCAAAGTCAGAATGGCATGTATCGAAGCATTCAGGATAATTGCTGCTGAATCTGGTATGCCTGTAGTCAGATTAAATGATTTTTTCTGGTCCCTCGGGCGAAGTTGTTGTCATAAAGAACTCTTATGTCAGGTTGGTAGATGCGAAAAAGATCCTTGTACATTTTCGCAGATCGTAGAACACGATCCTCACGATCAATGCGTATTGGATGCTGTGTGCACAGGAAAAGAAAACGAATACTACAGGCTACTCTGGCAACCTATGGTTGAAACCCATTATTACTGATCAATAGAATTTGCGGTTTCCGGTTCTACAGACACATCATAGCGCCATTCGTACCTGGAAGTGTCATACTTTAGTCTTCCGTCAGGCCATTCGATATAATCCACATTCCATAACAATTCATCAATACTTTGTTTCTGAACCAGTTCAGTAAATATCTTTTTTCCAATACGATGAAGTTCTTTACGATTGTACACAGGAGTATTAAAAGATTCTTCAAAGTATTTTATTTTACCTGTTTTTCCGAGAGTAAGCTTCCCTCCCACTCCGCGCAGATCGCCCCTGGTACTTCTTGCAGGACGTATCATGTAATAGTAAAAGGTATCCCTTTCCTTATGAAAAAACTCCATTGAATATTGTGCTGAAAGCTGCTGGTAATATGCCCTGTATTTGGGATCAAGCCGGGTAGTATAATCAGCTGATTCAGGTTTTTTACCAATCCGTGTTACTATGTCAATGAATAATGTATCGCGTTGCTGCTTAGTAAAATAACTATTGTTGTCGTAGCTGTATTTTTCGCCGGAGCACGACAGCAACACCATGAGAAATAAACAACCTGTCGTTGAAATAATGCACTTCATATGTTTCTTATTTCCGGATTACTTATAAATGAAAAAGCCGGGGCTATTTACCCCGACTGAAAATATATTGAATTTAAGATGCCAAAGACTAGTAATAAATCACACTGTGAGAATTCCATTCTGCCCAACCATCCGTCCAGTCAGTGGTTCCAAATG
>CAYQRU010000057.1:7724-22733 GCA_964419945.1 uncultured Bacteroidales bacterium
CCTGGGTAAAAAAATTATCTGCCTTGGGTGTATTGTCCCAACGGGCAGCATTCAGCAGCAAAGAACCTGCGTTCGGGGTAACCTTAGGCTGACCGGGATCAAAAATACTTGCATCAATACCCAGCATTCCCCAATGGTCTTTGAGCTGATTATTGAATGTAACAGTATTGAACCAATCTTCGTAAGCCTGTTGTCCACCTGGAAAGTTGGTATGACTTCTTAGTACAACACCCCGTGGAAGAGTTGAATGTTGTGCTCCATTAGCGGGTGCTCCGCCAAATATGGTTCCTGCTGAACCATATCCGTTACCTCCCCAGTGTTCGACTCCTGCCAGTATAAGGTTCCTAATCTGAAGTTGTCCGTCCAGGGCAGCTTGGCCACTTCCTGGTTTATCGTCATCAATGTATAAGCCCCAGGGATAACCCGTCATAAAGGAATTGTAAATACTTATTCTCGAATTTCGCCTCAATTGTGCCGCGTGTTGAAACTGGAGACTAATGGCAGTTTCCCGTGTTTTCTTGGGACCGATCACTGAAACATTTGAATAAACTGCTGAAGTATAAGGTTGTGCATTTGAACCTGAACCATTGTTATCAACTTCGAAACCGTTGGAACCACTTTGGTCGGCGAGCGCGGCACTTCTGATGCACAAGGCAAACTGAACACGCCCGCTGTAACCCAGATCTACATCAAGGTCGTCGTCAAGTCCACGGTAGGCTATCAAATATTTATGATCAACTGTTCCTCCGAACCATTCATAAGCATCGTCCAGTCCATAGGAACACATGATATATTCGATAACGGTTCCATTTCCGACGCTTCCCAGGGTCAGCGAATTGGTTTCTTCATTTGGATTGATAGGATTTCCTGCATACTCAATCCGTACATAGCGTAGCTTGCCGGAGTTATCATTATCGTCAGTGCCGCCATGATAAGCACCGTAACCGCCTTCAAGCTCAACAGGTTGTCCTGTAGCAACCGTGACATTGTTGCGAGCCCGCCCGCAAATGACCAATCCACCCCAGTCACCTGGTTCGCGCAATCCGGGACCACGTTCTGAAGTCATGACAATAGGTTCATTCTCTGTACCTTCGGCAAAGATCTGACCACCCATCTGAACAATGAGTGTTCCCTTACTTTCACGGTCGCCAATGATAATGGTACCCGGCTCTATGGTAAGTTTACCGCCATTCTGCACCCTGACGAAACCATTTAATCGCCAAACTTTATCGTTTGTCCACGTCACATTGCCGGTAATGCTTCCTGATACTTCCACAATCTGTTTTGAAATTACATTCACAGTGAAGGTTTTTACCGGTGATGTTCGGTCAAGTTTATCTGATGCCTGGAATGTAAAATTCACAACCGCTCCGATATTAACATCCTGGATGGTATATTGAAACTCATAGGTTGCGGTTTTTTCTCCGTTGTAGCTTTCGGTTTTGTGAGCGATACCGTTCTTGAGTATGATAAGGCTTTTCAGACCTTCAGGAGCATTCAGCGTAATCACGGTTGACACCTGGTTGCCAATAATATCCGAAACCGTTTCGCCGGAGAGTGTTAACAACGGAGGATCGCCTTCATCATCATCTTTGCTACAGGCGCCAAACAGAAGGCCGGCACTCATGATAATAACAGCCAGCAGTACATGTACGCTTTTGGTTTTTTTGTAAGAAATTTTCATTGCAAATAAGGTTTAATTTTAATTAAGTTGCTTAACACTTTGATGGCTGCAAAATTATCCCGGCTGCATTAAGCCAATGTTAACAGCAGGTGATCATTGCGTTATGAAAACATTAAGTTTATGTAAATATAAAACATTGGAATCATAACATATTAATAATCTGAGTGTATGAATTAAGACCATTGACATACCAAATTATTTTCCTCCAAATGCTTTGTGTAATTTCCACGAAAACCCTGTTAAATTGTGTGACAAATTTATGAACATCCATTCAGGTGGGATAGAAAGCAATTGATTACCATATAGATACAGTCGATATATAGTTTTCTAATAACTATTGATCAATGGCTTATTAAAGTGTGTTATCAATGTAAATAAGGTATTTTTGTGATTAACGACTCTTTTTGGAGTAAACTCTGTAATGCAGCCAAGGAATTGTAAAGCAGGTAAGGTGAGTTTACTAAAATGTACCGGATCTTTTTTTTTGGATAATCCGGTCATACTGTCTCCCCTTTAATCAAATGAAGGAAAACGCTGGCTACTGAATGCTGCAGCAATAATGCGTTTCGTAGGCGAGGCCGCTGTCAGGCAGCACAATAAAATCCTTCCCGCAGTTCTATTGCGGACTGAAATTATCTCAGCATTGACAAACATTGACGAAGGCTGTCGTGCCACCAGGGAATGACTAAATCAAAATCTCCTCTGATCATCGATTTATCGAGAACACTATAGTGCGGTCGTGGAGCCGGAGTGGGAAAACCGGAAGAAGTAATGGGTAACACCCTGCAGTTAAGGTTCGCCAACTGAATAATAGTGGAGGCAAAGTCATACCATGAGCAAATACCCTCATTGGAATAATGATATATCTTACAACCCCTGAACTTATGCTTTGTCAATATTTCCAGGATCGCCTTTGCCAGGTCAGCAGCATAGGTAGGTGAGCCAATCTGATCAAAAACCACTTTCAGTTCGTGGCGTTCTTTGGCAAGGCGAAGGATTGTTTTTACAAAGTTATGACCATACACTGAATACATCCACGAAGTGCGGATGATCAGCGCATGGGCTTTTGATTTTATTACCGCAACCTCACCCTCCAGTTTTGAAATTCCGTATGCTGAAACCGCTCCGACCGGGTCGGATTCGAGGTAAGGTTTGTAATTCTTACCGTTAAAAACATAATCCGTTGATATATGCACGAGTGTAAAATCATGCCTTTCAGCAACACCCGCGAGTATTGAAGGTGCTGTAGCATTGATCAGGTAAGCCTTTTCAGGTTCTGATTCGGCTTTGTCAACGGCGGTATAGGCAGCACAGTTGATCAGGGCATCTACCGGGCGTTGGCTGATGTAAGATTCGACTGCCATGTCATCGCTGATGTCAAGTTCAGGCAAATCGGTAAACAGAAACTCCACATCAGGATAAAAAGGAGCAATATCTTTCAGTTCGCTGCCAAGCTGCCCGTTGCTACCGGTAACAAGAATCCGTTTCATAACATCAGAGATTCAGGGTTTCTTTAAAATAATCAATGGTTTTGATCAGGCCTTCCTCGAGTTCAAATGCAGGTTCCCACCCTAATAGTTTTTTAGCCTTTTCGATGTTTGGCTGGCGTTGCATGGGATCGTCAGATGGAAGCGGAAGGTAAATGATCCTTGATTCAGAACCGGTTAATCTGATCACTTTTTCAGCGAGTTCGAGGATGGTAAACTCTCCCGGATTTCCAATATTGATAGGACCGGTGATCTCATCACCCGTATTCATCATACGTATCATACCTTCGATCAGGTCGTCCACATAACAGAAACTGCGTGTTTGCGATCCATCGCCATACATGGTAATATCCTTATTCTGAAGAGCCTGCACAATAAAATTAGAAACAACGCGTCCGTCGTTGGGGTGCATGCGCGGTCCATAGGTGTTGAAAATCCTGATTATCTTTATCCTGACTCCATTTTGCCTGTGATAGTTTACGAATAAGGTTTCTGCTGCTCTTTTGCCTTCATCATAACAAGCTCGTTCACCTATTGGATTCACATGACCCCAGTACTCTTCCTGCTGAGGGTGTACTTCCGGATCGCCATACACTTCGCTGGTAGAAGCCTGCAAAATCTTTGCTTTGATACGTTTTGCCAGACCCAGCATGTTGATGGCGCCCATTACAGAGGTTTTCACTGTTTTTATGGGATTGTACTGATAATGGATGGGTGAAGCCGGACATGCGAGATTGAAAATTTCGTCTACTTCAACAAAATAAGGCATAGTTACATCGTGCCTGACCAGTTCAAAGTAAGGATGATTGATCAGGTGAACCACGTTTTGTTTCTGGCCTGTGAAATAATTGTCGAGGCACACGACATCATGCCCCTCTTTAAGAAGCCGTTCGCAAAGGTGGGAACCTAAAAATCCGGCTCCACCTGTAACAAGAATACGTTTTTTCATTGTTAAGGGTTTAAAAGATCATTGCTGGGTGTTCATACCGATACAGAAATAATCGAAGCCGGCATCCTTCACATCCCCGAAATCATAGATATTCCGGCCATCGAAAATGACATGATGAGTCATGAGTTTTTTCATCACATTGAAATTGGGGAATCGAAATTCGGTCCATTCCGTTACCAGCATGAGGGCATCGGCATCAATCAATGCATCATACGGATCTTTACAATATTTGATAACATCTCCAATGCGGCGGTGAGTTTCCTCCATGGCTGCGGGATCGTAAGCGTTCACCCTGCATCCTGCTTGGATCAGCCTGTCAATGAGTACCAGTGATGGGGCTTCACGCATGTCGTCGGTTTGTGGTTTGAACGACAATCCCCACATAGCCACCGTTTTGCCTTTGACATCACCGTTGAAATACTTCATGAATTTCCTGAAAAGAATTTCTTTCTGATCTTCATTTACTGCCTCAACTGCCTGGATAATCCTGAGCGTGAAGTTGTTCTCTTCACCGGTTTTCACGAGCGCTTTAACATCCTTAGGGAAGCATGAACCGCCATATCCAATGCCAGAGTAAAGGAATTTTTGCCCGATTCGTGAATCGCTGCCAATACCCTTACGTACCATATTCACATTGGCTCCAACCAGTTCGCAAAGATTGGCGATATCATTCATAAAGCTGATACGGGTAGCAAGCATGGCATTGGCTGCATATTTCGTCATCTCGGCCGAAGGAACATCCATGAATATCACCGGATGGTTATTAAGAGTAAAAGGCCTGTATAATTTTGTCATTATGTCCTTTGCATGTTCTGACTCTACACCAACCACGATGCGGTCGGGTCTCATAAAATCATCAATGGCAGCCCCTTCTTTCAGAAACTCAGGATTTGAAACTACGTCGAAGGTAAGTTTTTCGCCACGTTTATCCAATTCTTCCTGAATAGCCTTTCTTACTTTTTTGGCAGTCCCCACAGGCACCGTGCTTTTGGTTACGATGATCAGGTGTCTGTTCATGTGTTTACCCACAGTTCGGGCAACATCGAGCACGTATTTCAGGTCAGCGCTGCCATCTTCATCGGGTGGTGTTCCCACGGCCGAGAAAATCACATCAGCATCGTTTACACACGACGACAAATCGGTAGTGAAAGCAAGCCGTTCGCGTTTGATGTTGTTCTTCAACAAATCATCAAGTCCGGGTTCAAAAATCGGTGAAATACCATTTTTCAGCTTTTCAATTTTCGCTTTATCAATATCTACGCAAATTACATCAATACCAACTTCGGCGAAGCATGCGCCGGTAACCAGACCAACGTAACCAGAGCCAACGATTGCAATTTTCATAAGGGTTTAATTTTTAGGGTGAAACAAAAATTCTTTGTGATCAGAAATATTACTAAATATCCATGGAATGCGCCGGTATCAGGAATTCAAAGGTGCTTCCTTTATCAGGATTATTTTGGGCAAATATACTTCCTTTATGTTTTGTAATGTATTCCCGGCAAAGTTTCAGTCCTACGGCTGTACCTGTTTTGCCGGTAGTATCAGCAGTGGAGGTCATGGAGTCTTCAAATATCCTTTCGATATGATCTTCAGGAATACCCACGCCGGTATCAATGACGAATACCCTGCTGTATCCCTCTTCGTTAAATGCCCGGATTTTGACTAAACCACTCTCGGGAGTATATTTGATTGCGTTATGTAAAAGATTGCGCATTACCGTATTAATCATGTTTTTATCACCGTAAAGCTGTATATTTTCATCAACCTCGTTAATTATGTTTATCCGTTTTTCGGCAGCCATGGCACTGTAATTCGAAATGTTTTTTTCGATTTCATTTCGAAAAACAAAATATTCCGGATTGAAATTCAACTTTTGGCTATGTTTTCTCGACCAGCTGAGCAGCTCATTCATAAGCAATTCAGTTTTTTCAAGATTTTCAATCACATCTTCTATACGTTCTTTTACCGTTGAAGGGTCGTATTGGTCGAAGCGGTCGAGTGTTACCATCAGTAATTGTTTGCTTCCACCAACAAAATTTCGCAGATCGTGAGCAACTACTGAAAAAAGTTTGTTTTTTTCCTCGTTGAGTTGTTTTAATTCAAGGCTGGTCTGATAGAGTTCCTTTTTTTGACGGCTGAGTTGAATATGGGTTTTAATGCGCTGTAACAGTTCAAGCCGCTGGAAGGGTTTCGTAATATAGTCAACACCGCCGGCCTTAAAAGCTTCAACGGTATCTTCGGGTTGAGTTTTTGCGGTAAAAAAAATAATTGGTATTTCTGAGGTTTCCGGATCTTCCTTTAGTATTTTTGCCACCTGAAAACCAGATATTTCAGGCATCATAATATCAAGGAGCATCAGATCGGGGTGCTTTTCCCTGGCAGCTTTGAGTGCTTTTTCGCCGGTGTCAGCGATGATGATGCGGTAATCGTCTTTTAGTACCTCTGCGGCTATTCTCAAATTGATCGTTACATCATCAACGATCAGTACTACTGGTTTATCTGCTGTCATGCTTTATCCGGATAATTTTTGTTCAAACGTTTTTAGCAAATCAGTGATTACATCAAAATCAAAAGCCTCAAAGGCTGACTTCAATGCATTCACATAATTGTTTAATCTGACAGAGTGACCTTGCTGCCGGTAACTTTCCAGATCGGTTATCAGGTTCTCAATATCACTGACATCAATAATTTCAGATATTTTCTTAATCCGATCCTTCTGCGATTCCACAATTTCACTGATAAAATTCTGATCATCACCCCCACTGAATTTTTCTCTGGATATGTTTTCGATATTAACTCTTTCGACAACATCATGATCCAGAAATTTTTTGAGCACGGTGATCAGGTCGGCATAATCGGTGGGAGCTTTCTTCAATGAATCATCAAAGAGATGTTTATGCATTTTCAGTCTTTCGTCTTCAATATTTGATGAAAATACAATAATAGGAATCTTTTTAGTTACTGGATTTTCTCTCAGGATTTCTGTGGCTTTAAAACCACTGATACCCGGCTCCATTCGGATATCCATAAGGATCATTTCCGGAGCCTGGGAGTTGGCAAGCTCGATCCCTCTTTCACCGCCTGGTGCATGTACCAGATTGAGATTATGCTGTAATAAGAGTTCTTTCAGTACATCGAAGTGTATTTTGACATCCTCTACTACCAGCACTGTCTGATTCCTGAAAATGACCTGTTCTGATGTAGCTTTCTTTCCGATCACCCTATCCAGGCTGTCAGCCTTGCTAACATTTTTCAACATCAGTGAAAATGTACTACCCTTTCCCAGTTCGCTTTCCATTTCAATGGATCCCTGCATGATTTCAGAAAGTCTTTTAGCAATGTGCAGCCCCAGACCAAGACCTCCTCCTGCTATACTCAGGCTGCCCCGTTTATTACTGAAAAATTCATCAATAAGTTTCCGGTTACTGTCAGCAATACCTATTCCCGTATCTGTGACCGAAATTTTTAAATCATATCTTGTTGTATCAACTTTACTTTGTTGCGCCTGTACTTTAACAGTAATGTAACCACGGTTCGTAAATTTTACGGCATTGCTGATAAAATTCATCAACACTTGTTTGAGTCGCAATTTATCTATAAGGAAGATTTTCTCTTCCCGGAGCATGATGGTATTGAATGAAAGTTGTTTTTTTTCGATTTCTGAGATAAAAAGTTGTTTTATCTCTTCCACGATATCACGAATCAGCGTTGGACTCAGGTTTGAAACCTGGCTGTTTGCCTCAATTCTTGAGAGTACCATCAGATCATCAATCATTGAAGCCAGATTACGGCCATTATTCTCAATGATCTTCACCTGTTGTCTGTGACTCTCATCGAGGTCAGAATTCAGTAAGACCTGGGCAAATCCAAGGATGGCATGCAAAGGTGTTTTCAATTCATTGCCTGCAGTCAGTATAAACTCATTCTTGGCCAGATTGGCAAACTCTGCATTGCGTCTTGCCTCGATCAGGAAGTTTTCAGTCCGGCGACGACCAATGCCGCCAGCACAGATATCAGCAATAATTTTTACCAGAGAGATAAATTTTTCTTCCCAAACTTTTTTCTGGCTGATTGAATCGAATATGATGCAACCTATCATTTCCCTGCCAAAATACATCGGTACGGCTACCAGTGATTGTACCCCCCTCATCCGGATTATGTCCTGCTCCAAGCTGAATTCATCCGGAATATTTTGAGTATCATGTATATAGATGTAATGATTTTCTCGAAATCTTGCTCTGCATGCCGGAACATCAGAAAGCAAAATTCTTGGAACAGCAGTATCTGGTATGTGGAAGTTTGAGCAATGCCATTCAAAGGTAAGAACCAACTCATCAATATTTTCACCCACCTGGAAAATCGAAACCCTGTCAACATGGTTTAATTCTCCCAGGACTTGAATTGTTGTATTGATAGCTTCCTCAATGTTTTCCACACTCGATTGAATGATCTTCCCTGACAGATCAACCACAACATCATAAAGGTTTTTCAACTCTTCATTGCGAAACTGCAATACTTTCTGCGCTGTTATATCCTGGACTGAACCATAAAGTCTGATACACCGGCCATTAACAATTTCCGGAATTCCAATCGAACGCACCCAGATTTCCCTGTTCTTTGCCGTGATCAACTGAAATTCCTGATCAAAAGGAAGCCCTTCTTTAATAGCCCTGCGAACCAGCATTTTCAGCCGGTCACGATTCTCTCCCTCCTTATAAAACTGCAAGGCACTATCAAAATCCGGCTTATAATCCGCATGCAAATCCTGAATGCGCTTGGTTCCGTTAGTCCAGTACAAATCATTCCTGGAAAAATCCATTTCCCATCCACCCACATTGGCAATCATATTGATTTCTTCAAGAAAAGAAACTGCCTGTTTCATTTCTTTGCTCTGGAAGGAATAGTCTGGTGTAATGGTATTTTCAGTCATATCAGTGAACAAATGATGCGAAAAAAAACTAACTTTTTCTTTTAGCCTTTTGCCAGGCGCCTTTTTGCGGACCCGACAAAAACCTCTTAAAGCCGAAGATTACTGCTGCATTCATCATGCTGAAATAATAAGGTACAAATAGTATTTTCAATTGTGTTTTACGGTTTTCAAGATACCAGCCTATTAATGCTGACACATAAAACAGAAGTTGGGCAGCAAAAAGTGCCTGATAGAATAAAACTCCATGTAAGGCAAGCAGCAGGTTGGTTATAAACATGACTATCAGTAAAAAAGGAGTTACAATCCAGCGTAGTACCCTATGCGACAAATACTGGAAATACAACACAGGTTGTCTGAAAGGAGTTATCTTCCAGAAAAGCCTTGTTACCGACTGCCAACCCCCTGCACTAATCCTGACCTTTCTGATCCATTCTTCTTTAATACTTGCTGAACCGGTTTCCATGGCAAAGGCTTCTGGTTCATACACAATCCTGTATCCCTGTGAGGCTATTTGCATTGACTGAACAAAATCGTCAAGCAAGGTATCTTCAGGCATCTCACGATAAAGTGAAGTACGAAAAGCCACCAGTTCGCCGGCTGCACCAACGGCACTGTAAAGCTCTGAATCAAGGCGTTTGAGAAAAGATTCATACCGCCAATAAATACCTTCACCGGCCGTGGCAGTATCTTTATCATCAGTTATGACGCGCTTTTCACCGGAAACACACCCTGTTTCCGGATTGGCAAAATGCCTGACAATATTCACAATGGCTTCAGAATTCAGAATGGTGTTGGCATCGGTGAATATGGCGATTTCTGATTGAATATTTTTCATTGCCCTGTTTTCAGCGGCAGTTTTGCCTCCCCTTCGGTTTTCATGCAACACACGGATATCAGGAAACTTCTTTAAAACTTCCAGAGAATTGTCGGTTGAACCGTCAGTAATAAACACAATATCCAGTTTTTCAGCGGGATATTTCAATAAGCGGCAATTTGCTACCTTGGCTTCAAGAATAGGTGCTTCGTTGAAGCATGGAACAACCAGGCTGACGGAAGGTTCAAAGTTAAGAACGTGCTCTTTCTTCTTAACCAACAATCGTTTTAGTAGCACCAGGAAAACCATAAGAATTCCATAGCCTAAAAATGCATAAAATGTAATTACCAGGCTGATCCAAAAAATAAACTCTATTGTTTTCATTGTTGTTCTGCTGATATTATAACTTAATATCTATTGTCAGTCATTCCTCTTTTTACAGGTTATTTAACCTGACCGTAAAGGCTCAGCAGGCATTTTGCTGATTCTTCCCAGGAAAATTTTAATGCTTGCTTTTTACCCATTGCACTATACTTTGATCTTAGTGCTTCGTCATTGGCCAATATGATTATTTTTTCTTTCAAATCCTCTATCGAAAAAGGATCGGCATATAAGGCTGCATCACCTCCCACTTCAGGCATAGATGCCCGGTTTGAAGTGATGACCGCAGTTCCGCAGGCCATTGCTTCAATGATTGGGATTCCAAAGCTTTCGCGTTTACTTGGATACAAATAAAATTCAGCCATGGAGATAATTGCAGGCATATCCTGGTTGTTGATATAACCAGGAAAATGAATCCGGTTAATGAAATCCTTCATGCTTGCTTTTTCGAGATAACCTGCTACTATTTCCTGGCTAAAGTCACCTACCACAAGGTGGTAATCAAGGTTGGCTTCCTGCATGGCTTTAGCAAAGGCTACAATGGTATTTTCGCTGTTTTTTTTGGGATCTGTGTTCCCAAGAAACATCAGGTAGCGAGCAGGCAAACGATATTTCTGTCTGATGTCATCCAGCAAAGATTTATCATTTACCGGGCCAAAGTGTTTTCCGACGCCGTTATATACCACATGCAGTTTGTTCTTCAATGCGGGAAATTGTTCAAGTATGTGCTGTTCTTCGAAATGTGAAACTGTAATGACCAGCTTTGCGCTTTCAAAAATCCGGCGTACCACGAAACGGCGATAGAGGTTGCCAAATCGCTGGTAAGGAGTGTATCCGGAAGCAAACAGGGGATGCTTTTCAAAATAAATGATATCATGTACTGTGACAATGAGTGGAACTGATGAAGATACAGGTGCTGTATTAGAGGTGCAGTGAAGCAGATCCACATTGTGTTTTTTTGCTTCCCTGGAAAGAGTAAGCTGCTCCCACACAGGATAACTCCCATCAAAAGTCACGATCTTAACATTATCAGAAGGCTGCAAACATCCTGTATCATCGCCGGTATTGGTGAAAACAATATATTCATTAACCTGGTCCATGCGTTGCAATGTGCGGATTGACTCCAATGCAACCATGTCCATTCCATGTTTTTTTCGTCTGAAAATTCTCTGGGCTTCAATTCCTATCCTCATAATTCAATGGTTTTTATGATTTGTTCGTTGTATTTCCATGGGGAGTGTGTATAAATGATTTGTTCGCACCTTTTATCCTGAACAATACCTTGAAGAATGAAAAAATTCCGGCCGGCAGTTGCAGCAATGCTTCTACTAATCTTTTATTAAGGAATGAAGCCGGTACAGCCAGGATAATAGCAAGGTAGCCAATAATCCAGACAATCAACCAATATAAAGGCGGAAGAGCTGCACCAGGCAACAACGATAATAAAAATGCAAAAGGCAGAATCGCCAGTAACATGACTCGGGGTATCAGTGCCATTTGAAACACTTTGTCGAAATAATCTAAATTACCACGCAGCAATAATTCGCTGAACCCTGAAACTGCATGCAGGCCAAGGTAATTGAATTGCGCTGCCAGCCAACGTTTGCGCTGTTTTTCAAAAACTTCTGTTTGCTGGACCTTTTCATCAAATACAATTGCCGATTCTGCATAAGCAATCTTGATTCTTCTTCTTAACAAATAGAGCTCCATTTCCTTATCAAAGCCACCCACAGCAGTAATTTTCTCCATGACTTCCCTAAACAGTCTGAATTCGAGACCCATCCCGGAACCAATGATTGCTGCACTGGCTCCAAGAACCCTGTGTCCTTTACGGAAGATGTGATTGTTAATTGCTTCGCTGATTGCATCGAGTATGGCCATGGGCGTATTCTGGTTTTTGGCTGTGCGTTGCCCCTGAACAACCATAAAACCCTGATTAAAAACAGCATTCATCAGATAAAGATAATCGGGTGTTGCCACATTATCGGCGTCGAAAACGATGGCAAAATCAAAATTATCTTCCGTGTGCCTTATCGCTTTGTTTAGTGCCTTGGCTTTAGTGCTTTTCTCAAATGCTACTTCCACAACCTGCAAAGGCATTTTCTTAAGTATTGACAAGGTTTCAGGTTTCAACGAATCAGCAATCACAATTACATGAAACAAGTCAGGCGGGTAATTTAATGCAACTGCCTGAGATGCCGTACTTATTATTACAGCGTCTTCTCTGTAAGAGGGAATGTAAATGGCAAAACGGTTTAATTTGTTATCGCTTTTCTTATTTTTCTCATCATATAATTTCCCGGCTACAGAAAAAACCAATAAATACAATGTCTGTGAAGACAGCACCAGAAAAGAGAGAGCACCGAAAACCAATGTTATCCAAAACCAGATATCAGCCATTTGCCGCTAATTTTATGGGGATTCAAAAGTATTAATAAGTAGTATCAGGTAGTACAACTCGTTGATTTTTTTTTCTTAGTCCACTTTTTTCAATAGTGCAGAATGCATTACAAATGGTGAGTGTCTGTTTTATCATGCATCAGAAACTGTCTGCAATGCTTTCAATATCTTTCTTCACATCAGGTTTGAAGAAAAGTCTGACATACAACCATGCCAGTGTTTCCGACAATACAGCCCTGAATCCCCTGCTGGTTTTATACCAGTTATCGTTTCGGAGATAATTCGATGAAATCACAATATTGCCAACCTGTATGCCGGGTTCAAAGACCATTTTGAATAAGTAATGACTCCTCCGCGAATGTATTGAAGTAGAAACAAGATTTATTTGCTTCACTCCCGGAAAGTTTTTCTTAATATAGTTTTTCGAGACCAATGCAGATGTGTAGGTGCGATTCACCACCACATCAGGATTAACAGGAACTATATGCACAAGGGTTGAATCAATACCGAGTGCAATAAGGGAATTGCCTACCAGGTGAGCTGCCGAGGGGATTCCTGTGAGATAAAATCCCTGGTCAAATGAAGTTCCGGTAGTAATAATCATCTCTGGTTGTATATCCTTAATTAAACTGATGATTGGCTGGTATGCATAATCTTCAAGATACCCTTCAATAACAAGCACTTTTGCATGGATAGTCCTTTCGCGGGTGAGAAAAGGAACTATGTTCTTAAAGAGCGCATACGAACTGGTCAATACCAGGAACAACATGAACACGCAGCCAATCCATGTCGGCCCCCATCGCTCACGTTTACTGATAAGGTAATAATTCTTCTTCATTCTGAATGAAAGCGTTAGCAGCCACAAATCTAAGATATATTTGACAAACGAGTGGATGGAATGCACATAATCTGTAATTTAAAATAAAAATGGCTGTTCAAACTCACAAACAGCCATTTATGTTATTGATAAATAATGATTTATTTAAGGTATATATAATTCATGTTACGGTATCCCAGCAGATCCTTGTACCAGTCGTTGTTTAACTGCCCTGCACTTTCTGCCCATACTGACATTTTCAGGTATCCTTTTACTATCTGTGCGCGTTCAACCGGATAATTAAAGGATTCTATAACATGGACTGCCCAGGGCAAATTGTTTTCCGTCTTATAATATCTTCCTTGTCCCGGAATGGAATTATCGTGGTGCGTTCCAAAATGAGAAAGATTGGCAAGACTGGTGGGAGGACGGTCAGCGAGATGTACTTCGAAGTCTCTTCGCTGATTAGTGAATATAAATGGATTGTATGGGGGTAATCCAACCTGGCTTAGTGATTTAGGTGAAGTTAATACAATGTTGATGTTTAAAGTAACAGGTTGAACAAAACTCATGGCCGGTTCAGTATTCACTCCCGTACCTCCTCCGGGAGCAGGTAATACCTTGTAGCCGTTGTCGAAAACGATGATTACTGCATTGTTCTGACCAGTTTCGGTATTATTGGGATTCAGGTTTATAATACCTTCTGTAAGACTTTGTCCGCTTACTGAAGAAACATCACCCGGAAGCAAAGGAAGCTGAAAACCAAATCCATTGCGAAATGATGCTCCCATGGCTCTCAAAATGATTGTTGATTTTATCTCCACCACCTGGTTATTGCCGTCAGTGATCTGGTTGATCTGATAATCAATCACAACATCATTGAAGTCATAATCTCCTTTTCCCGGCCACAGGTCTTCGAAAGCCAATGTACCAAAACCGCCGGCAGAAGGATAAAAGTTGTTAAATGCACGTACCGGATCAGAAGGATAATCATCAAACTGGTCTGGAATCCCATCATCATCAAAATCATTGGAGGTGTATGTTATAGTCTGAAAATTAGTTAAATCAACTGATTGAATTGGATTGGCTGTGACATAAAAGATTGCATCATTGAAATCATCATCTGAAGATCCCATGCGGTTAAGGTCTTCAAATCCAAGCAAAAACAAACCACGTCCATTGTCAAACAAATGAATAGCATGTTGTTTTTTTGCCGGATTTGTTTCCGGATTCAATAAGGGATTTGAATAATAAACTCCTTTACCGTTTGTAATCTGCCCGTTCACAAAGCCATCAGCAATAAGCACCCAGCCAAGGGCTGTGTTAGGTGGGAATTGTCCCAGATATACCTTATTTCCTGAAACTAATCCGCCACCACTGCCTGCAAATGAGACATTAGGGAAGATAATCCTAATGGTATCAATGGCCTGTGGAGTCGTTGGAGGATTTACTATAGTATATGTGTAATATCCAAAAACAATTATGTAACCAGAACCTTAATGCACGAAAGTAATAAAAAAATCGGAGGCGTAAATCACTTTGTA
>CAYQRU010000058.1:0-12970 GCA_964419945.1 uncultured Bacteroidales bacterium
TCATAGGTCTTCAAAACTGTATTTATCTGTGATCCAAGTTTCTGCATATCTTCAAGAAAATTAACGAATTTATCATACAAGGCACCACCCTGCCTGGCTATTTCCAGGGCATTCTGCGTTTGCTTTTCCTGTTTCCAGATTGAGGACACTGTTTTAAGAGTCGCCAACAATGTGGTAGGACTGACCATGACAATTTTTCGTTCCCAGGCATATGAAAACAATTCAGAATCATGTTGTAAAGCAGCACTAAAAGCTGGCTCAACAGGAAGAAATAGAAGCACGAAATCAGGTGAATCAAAAGCACCGGCAGCCTGGTAACTCTTTTCGCCCAGGCCCTTGATATGATTACGGATTGATAATACATGCTGATTCATAAATTTTTCCTTTTCATCAGTATTTTCGCTTTCAACAAAGTGCTGATAAGCTAAGAGAGATACTTTTGAGTCAATAATCAAATGTTTGTTTTCAGGCAGGCGGATCACAACATCCGGACGCAGCATCTGCCCTTCTTCTCCTCTTGTACTCACCTGTGTGTCGTATTCTATGCCTTTTGTAAGCCCTGATCGTTCAAGCACACGTTCCAGCACTATTTCGCCCCAGTTGCCTTGTTTTTGTGTGTCGCCTTTCAATGCCCTGGTCAGATTTTCAGCATCTTCACTGAGTTTCCGGTTCAGGTCAAAGAGATTTTTGACTTCCTGCTTCAGACTTATCTTGTCGTGTCTTTCCACATCGTAAACATCCTGCACTTTCTTCTCAAAAGTCTGCAATCTTTCTTTCAATGGATTGATTAAGTCATTCAGGTTCTTGCCACTCGTTTGCATAAATTCCTGGCTGTGCTGTCTGAAAATTTTATTGGCCAGGTTCTCAAATTCAATAGTGAATTGTTGCTGTAATTCAGAAAGTTCTTTTTTTTGGTTGTCTAGTCGTAGCTGCATCTGTTCCTGCATTGTTTGCATACGAGCAACCATTGAATTCTTTTCAGCCAACTGTTCCCTGAATACATTAATTTCAGCAGCATACTTTTCCCTTTCTCCGGTACAATTGAGCAGGCGTTCATCAAGTACTGCAATCCTGTTTTCTTGCTCATGAGCAATTGTAATTTTCTCTTTTTCAATGATTTGCAAGCCTTCTTGAAGTCCTTTCAGTCTTTTACTGTAATGTAATGTCAATAAAACATATGCAACAAAAAATCCCAAGAATGCGGTTCCAAGAAAAATCAAGATTTCCATAATCGTATAATTTCATGATACTGGGTATTGTGCAAAAGTAAATAATTTGCATGCTATTCTCACCAGGCAATCCGATTTTCATCATATTCAAGCCATTGTAACTCTCAGGGATGGTGTTTAATCTCTACTTTTGCCACAAAATCCCGAATAAGTCATCCATGGACGATTGAAAGAGGTGCTTATTGGCCATCTATGAAAATAATAGTTATGTATTATTCAAATTCACGTATCTTTTACTAAATTACAGTGTAAGCGTTTCAAAACACTATAATACAACACTTTATGTTTATAATAAAGCTCAATGACTGTGAAGAATTTATTGCCGGTGACAACGTGATCCTGCGTGAAATCCTTCATCCCGACAAAGCAGATCTGAAATTACGATACAGTCTGGCACACGCCGTGGTAAAACCCGGACAAACCTCTTACCTGCACAGCTTGATTACATCAGAAGTATATTATATTCTAAAGGGTAAAGGTCTTATGTTCATTGATCGGGAAAAAAAGCCGGTAAGTTCCGGACATATAATATACATTCCACCTCATGCAAAGCAGTGCATAGAAAATACCGGTAACACTGATCTGGCATTTTTGTGTATCGTAGATCCTGCCTGGCGTATAGAAGATGAATCCGTTGTTGATGCTGACGGTTCAATATAGAAGAACCCGTCCCGGTTTTGAAATAATACCAGTTATACCAGGTATTTGGCATAATTTTGCAATTTCATTTGTTTATTTCCTCTAAGCTTTGCTATCTTACTGTTGTTGAACAGATTGCTAAAGAAAACAGAAATGACTTTTAAGCAGAAACATGTGCAAAATGTAAAAACATCACTCTATCCTGTCTTTACGAAATTATAAACTAACGCAGCCACTATTTGAAAAAATGGAATCCAAACTATATGAAGCCTTCAATCCTGAAAACTTCAGGAAATCAGGTCATGAACTTATTGACCTGCTAACCGACCATCTAAATGATTGCATGAAGGGTGACAAAAAAGTTATTGACTGGAAGGAGCCTGATCAGCAGCTGGCTTTCTGGCAGGAAAATGCTCAACATGTCCAACCAGTGGCGGAACTTTTCAGAAATGTGCTCGAAAATTCCATCAGCATTCACCATCCCAGATATATAGGACACCAGGTAGGGCCAACTGCACCACTGGCAGCACTGGCTGATATGCTTGGCGCTTTGATTAATAATGGAATGGCCATTTATGAGATGGGTGCCGCCGGCTCAGCCATCGAAAAAGTAGTCATTGATTTGATACTGAGACAGATTGGTTACGATAATCATTCTGATGGGTTCATGACCTCAGGTGGAACCCTGGCCAACCTGACAGCACTGCTGGCTGCCCGCAAAGCAATGTGTGATACCAACGTATGGCAGGAAGGACACACTATAAAACTTGGAGTAATGGTTTCTGCTGAAGCACATTATTGTATTGATCGCTCCTTACGCATCATGGGATTTGGTGCTGATGGTATTATTAAAATTCCGGTAAATGAAGAGTTCAGGCTTGATACCAGCCTTCTTACGCAATATTACACAGATGCTACGAGGCGAGGAATAAAAATAATCGCTGTGGTTGGCAGTGCTCCCTCCACAGCTACGGGCATGTACGACGATCTGAAAATCATCGGAGAATTTTGCAGGAATCATAAACTGTGGTTCCATGTAGATGGCGCACATGGCGGTGCCGCCATTTTTTCCGGGAAATACAGGACGCTTATGCATGGTATTGAAATGGCTGATTCGGTGGTAATTGATGCACATAAAATGATGTTATCACCAGTTCTTACCACATTCCTTCTCTTTAAAAATAAAAGTTCCTCATATGCGAATTTCAGCCAGAAAGCCCAGTATTTATGGGAAAAACAAAACGAGGAAGAATGGTACAATTATGCCAGACGTACCTTTGAATGCACCAAACTAATGATGAGCCTGAAATTCTACTCCATTATTAAAACCTATGGAACAGGAATTTTTGATGAATTTCTTACCCGGCAGTACGACCTGGGAAAAGTGCTCGCCGCCAAAATCATAAATAGAGATGATTTTGAGTTGTTTGTAGAACCCGATTCCAATATTGTTTGCTTCAGGCATGTAAAACCAGGTTTGAACAAAGATGCGCTCAACATGCATAATGCGGCTATACGGAAAAGCATTCTCGAACAAGGCGACTTCTATATCGTTCATACCCAACTGAACCAGAAAATATATTTCCGGGTAACAGTTATGAGTCCTTTTACCACCTCTGAAACATTTGATGAACTTCTGAATCACATCAGTGAAATAGCATTGGACAAAAATATGTAATACAATGGATTACATCATTTCAAGAAGAATTTCCCTCGCCGCGTATTTTTTCCTGAGCCTCATAAGTGCTCAGCACGGAGATGCTCAAACTACGGTTAACGGAACATTCCTTCACGGAGGCATCAACCGCACATACCGGTTGTATGTCCCGGCAGCATACCATCCTTCCACTCCGGCTGCGCTGCTTTTTAACCTGCATGGGTATGGTTCCAACAACCTGCAGCAGGAATTTTATGCCGACTTCAGACCTGTATCCGACACAGCAGGTTTTATTATTGCTCACCCCAATGGTACACCGGATTTCACGAATACACTTTCATGGAACACATTCAATCTTAGTACTGTGGATGATGTTGGATTTCTTTCGGCATTGATTGATACCATTGCTTCGCACTATGCCATTGACCCACAACGCATATACAGTGCAGGAATGAGCAACGGGGGATTTATGAGTTACGACCTTGCGTGCTTTCTCAGTACCCGCTTCGCCGCAGTTGCCTCGGTTACAGGCAGTATGATCTGGCCCAGATTAAGCACCTGCAACTGCCTGCATCCCCTTCCGGTTATGCAGATTCACGGAACAGCTGATGCAACCGTTCCCTACCAGGGAAATTCACTGTTTGCAAACATTGATACGGTGGTATATTTTTGGATTCAGCACAACAATTGCCTGACAGAGCCGGAAGTCATCACCATCCCTGATGTCAATACGAATGACGGTTGCACTGCTTTAAGATATATTTATGCCGGTGGCGATGCTGGTACGATAGTTGAGTTCTTCAAAGTGCTGGGAGGAGGGCATTCCTGGCCAGGCGCGCCTTTCAATATAAATATTACCAATATGGATTTCAGCGCTACGATTGAGATATGGAGATTTTTGAGTCAATACAAACTGAATGAACTGATTTCCGGAATCCGGGATGCGGCGGAGCCAACCCCTGCACCAGTGGTTTTTCCAAACCCGGCAAACGGAAAAGTAATTCTACGCCTCACGGCGCTGCAAAAGACTCAGTACAGTGATATTCATATTTTTAATTCAACCGGACATAAGATTTTCTCCTGTGTGCTTCCCCAGGGAAGTCAATCTGCTGAATGGGATGTGAGTAAATGGCTTTCAGGACTTTACATAGTTAAGCTGGAAGGTGCTCACGGAAACAGTTCAAGCATAAAAATGATGGTAAATTAATACTGAAAAGCAGACATGGTCATTGTTTCCTCCTGTATTTCTCATACTAAGAACATGCTAATGAATTACTTACATTGAATATGCAAGCAAATATGAATGAGTATTCAGTTGTCTAAAACCTCCGAAAAGTTTTTGCAGAATTCCCAAAAAATTTACGTAACTATTCAGACATTAACAGAATTAAGATATCAGACTGTCCGGATGAACGATTCGCTATGGTTCTCTGAGACTGCTTCAGCAACACTAAAAGAGTTAAATAATCAATATATTTTAACCAGGTAAATGGATTATCTAGAAAAACCAAAAGATAACCAATACCAGCTAAAAATTATAGCCGGTTTAATTGAGAAGTTTAATTGTATAGGGTATAAGCCCATAATTATCACTTATATGCGTTTTACCCGGTCAGTAGTCCGGGGATACAGAAATACATTGTTGCCTCCATCATTAATACCTGTGCATGAGATGAAAGACAGAACTGAAAATTAATACACAGGTTGATTTAAGTAATACATTCATTTATAAACACTTACGCGCAAAATAATCTAAACGCCCGGGCAGTTATGATTTTTCTTTGCAAATTTCAGCCACACCACCAAAAAAAAAGAGGACCTGTTAAACATTTTCCTGTGTTATTTAGTTTGGTACATTTGGAGCCTGAAAGCCCAGACAAGGTTTTAAGAATCCTTTTTTACAAAACCCTTAATCCATTATATGCAATTATCTTAGGTTGAATGTAAACAATCAGGAAGCAATATACCAATGATCAATCTTTATTGCAATCTATTAGAAAATAAATATTAAAGTTTATCTGAACTACAAAACTCCTGAACCGATGACTTTTAATCCCTACAACTCGAAAAGAACGTTAAAAATCGCCAACAGAGAATTTACTTTCTGGAGCCTTGCAGCACTTGAAGAACAAGGTTATTCAATCAGCAAAATGCCTTTCTCAATTCGTATTCTGCTTGAAAATGCTTTACGGAATTATGATGGTTTTGCTATCACCACAGAAAATATAGAAACCATCCTTGGCTGGAGCCCGGAATCCTCAGACAAAGACATACCATTCAAACCGGCGCGTGTTCTCATGCAGGATTTCACCGGAGTACCCGCAGTGGTCGATATTGCATCACTACGTGCTGAAGCTGCACGGCAAGGTAAAGATCCCGAAAAAATCAACCCACTGATTCCGGTTGATCTTGTAATTGACCACTCGGTACAGGTTGACTTCTTTGGAACCAGTGATGCCTACCAGAAAAATGTTGATCTTGAATACGAAAGAAATGGCGAACGCTATAAATTCTTGAAATGGGCGCAACAAGCTTTCAACAACTTTTCCGTAGTCCCACCCGGCATGGGTATTTGCCACCAGGTGAACCTGGAATACCTTGCACGCGGAGTGATTGAGAAAGATGGCAATCTTTTTCCTGACACTCTTGTCGGAACCGATTCGCACACACCTATGGTAAATGGTATTGGGGTAATCGCCTGGGGTGTGGGAGGAATCGAAGCTGAAGCGGCTCTGCTCGGTCAACCTATCTATTTTATTATGCCTGAAGTAGTTGGCCTGAAACTCACCGGGAAATTGCCGTTAGGAACCACTGCTACCGATATGGTACTTACCATCACTGAATTATTGCGTAAACATAAAGTAGTCGGCAAGTTCGTGGAAGTTTTCGGTTCCGGGCTTGATAATCTGACAGTTCCCGACCGGGCTACCATCTCGAATATGTCACCCGAATTCGGATGTACTGTTACCTATTTCCCTGTTGACGACCGCACCCTCGATTACATGCGAAAAACCAACCGGCCAGATGAGCTGACCGAATTGGTTGAAACCTACGCAAAAGCCAATATGTTATGGCGAACCAATGAATCGGAAATTCTATACAGCAGCCTGGTAGAACTGGATCTCAGTACCGTGGAACCAACTGTTTCGGGCCCCAAAAGACCTCAGGATAAAATACATGTCAGGGAACTGGCTAAGAAATTTAAAAGCCTGCTGAAAACATTCCCGGCATATGCCAATATACCACTTGAAGAAATTAACTTCACATCCAATGCCAAATCAGGCACCATCACCGATGGCTCGGTTGTGATCGCTGCCATCACTTCCTGCACTAACACCTCCAATCCCAGCGTAATGCTCGGTGCTGGCCTGGTAGCAAAAAAAGCACGGAAATTTGGTCTGAATGTAAAACCCTGGGTTAAAACCTCGCTAGCTCCAGGTTCAAAGGTGGTTACTGACTACCTAATGAAATCAGGGCTGCTTACTGACCTCGAAGCCCTGAAATTTCATGTGGTGGGTTACGGTTGCACTTCCTGTATAGGTAACTCCGGGCCTTTGCCGGAGGAAATTGCACGGGAAATTGAACAGCATAAACTGATCGTTGCTTCCGTGCTGTCAGGAAACCGTAATTTTGAAGCCCGTGTTCATCCGCAGGTAAAGATGAATTTCCTGATGTCGCCGATGCTAGTTGTTGCCTATGCCATTGCCGGAAGAATTGATGTGGATCTCTTGTCAGACCCACTGGGTTATGGTCAAAAGCAACAGCCTGTATTTCTGAAAGATATATGGCCAACCAATGAAGAGATACACGAAGTGATGAGAAGCGTTCTTTCACCTACAGATTATGCAAAAAGCTACAGCGAGATTTTTAAAGGTGACGAACAATGGCAGCAGCTTGAAGTACCCCGGGAAAAAATTTATCAGTGGGATGAGAAATCCACATACATCCGCGAAGCACCGTTTTTTAGAGGTATTGCTGAGGAAGTGGCTGCACCGGCTGACATTACAGACGCCATGGTATTGCTGAAACTTGGCGACTCCATCACCACTGATCATATTTCACCTGCTGGCTCATTTTCAGAAAATACTCCTGCCGGTATATACCTTCTGGAGCGTGGCGTTGGTAAAAACGATTTCAATTCCTATGGTTCCCGCAGAGGCAACGACGAGGTGATGGTGCGTGGCACTTTTGCCAATGTGCGTATAAACAATCAATTAGCAGATATTGAAGGGGGTTTTACACTCCATATTCCTTCCGGCAGGCAAATGACCGTATATGATGCATCCGTCCTTTACAAGGCCGAGAAAACACCGTTGATCATTCTTGCAGGTAAAGAATATGGCAGCGGATCCTCCCGCGACTGGGCTGCCAAAGGCGCCAGCCTGCTTGGTATCAAAGCCGTATTAGCCGAGAGCTATGAACGCATTCACCGGAGTAATCTCGTAGGTATGGGTATTATGCCCCTGCAATACATGGAAGGTCAAACCGCTGAAAGTATTGGCCTGACAGGAACTGAAAAAATGACAATATATGGTATCGGAGCAGGGCTGATTCCGATGAAAATCCTGAGCATTACCGCCACCCGGGATGATGGAAAAAAACTGCAGTTCGAAGCAATGTGCCGCCTTGATTCGGGTATTGAAATTGAATACTATAATAATGGTGGAATTCTTCATTATGTGCTGCGACAGTTTTTAAAGCAATAGTGCTGCTCCCTGGACGGTCAGTGAATCTTTGTTTTTAGCAGCTTCCGGTTTATGTCATTCAGCCAAATCCTTTTCTTGTGCGACCCGGGTATCCAGTTCATTCATCACGCAACCCGTACAATGAAGCTGCATTGCATGATGCATTTTCGATATAGTCAACATTCTGGTGATTTCCGTATTATTTTGTAAATCAGATTTATAAAGTTATTAGTAAAACCTGCCAGTACTGCGGAATTTACGAACTTTTGCTTTATTTTAAGAGTCTGTGCTGACAAAAATAAATTCATTTTCCTGAGGTGAGAAAACAGGAATTTGATAATACAGGTTTTATGCTGATAATTAGTTCCTTATTACATTGCATATCAAGAAATCAATTTATTACTTATTTAAATTGATTCTAAATTTCATCTGTAAAAAAAATTTACCTGACATTTTGAGGTTTGAGAAGATTCTCAGGAAAACAAATACCAGCAATACTTCCGGGAAATATGTATATCGAAATTCTGATATACAGATCTAATATATTTGTATATCAGAATAATTAAATATTTTCTTATTAAAACTAATAGATTATTTTTATGCCCTCTTTTTACAACTATTCTTACTATTCATTACAGCACTAATAACTCTTGATTGATAACTGCCATATTACAAGTATTCCGGAACACTCACTCTACGGTTCAAAATATCGTCGAAGAATCAAATACTGGAATGATGGTGTATTTTTGAATGTTTTAACCATAGTCAAAACAAGAGTCAATAAATATAATTATTATACTCATACCTCCACGGCAATGCAGTTTTTGCCGTGGTTTTTTATTTTCTTCTCTAACCTTAAAAATCCAATTGAAAAATGAAAAAAAACTTTACAATTCTTATGATGCTTTTCATAAGTAAAATGCTTTTAGCGCAAACAGCCACTCCGCCGTCTCTCGGCGATGGAAGCAGCACCAACCCTTACCAGATTGCCACGCTGGAGAATCTTTACTGGATAGCAGCCAACACTGCTAACTGGAACAAACACTACATACAAACAGCCAATATCAATGCCGCTGCTACCAATACATGGTTCAGCGGGCAGGGCTGGACTCCCATCGGAAACTCTTCCACAAATTTTACCGGAACCTACAATGGGAACAACTTTACCATTAGTAATTTATGGATTAACCGGCCAGCTACTCAATATCAGGGTTTGTTTGGCTACACTAACAATTCAACTATTAAAAGTCTGACAATTAGCAATTTGGAAATCAGCGGCGGACAATACACCGGAGGACTTACCGGGAGAACGGAAAATACAATTGTTGAAATTGTAAATGTAAGCGGCGAGGTAAGTTCTTCGGGGAACTTCATTGGAGGAATGATTGGATATGCCTCAAATGGCCAGTTCCATTATCTTTCAGCAGATGTAACAGTTACCGGAGCTGAATATACAGGTGGCCTGATAGGGTACCAGCAGTTAAGCGCCGAAATCAGACATTCCTGGTCAGATGGAAGTGTAACAGGAACAAACAATGTCGGAGGCCTGGTTGGATGGACTAATAACGCTGTAACAATAATCACTGACTGTTTCAGCCATTGTAACGTTTCCGGAAATAATAAAGTAGGAGGATTTGTCGGGCAAAGAAATTATGGTAATTTTTATCGCTCCTTCAGTACAGGAAGTGTTACAGGTAGTAGTAACGTTGGTGGTTTTATTGGTGGCGTCTTTTCAGGTACAACTTTAAGTTGCTACTGGGATACGCAAACCTCAGGACAAGCTGCAAGCGCCGGTGGAACCGGCGTTGTGGGCAAAACCACAGCCGAAATGAAGCAGCAGGCTACTTTTCCACAGCTTAACTTCGCTACGCTTTGGGAAATAGAAGAAGGCGTAAGCTATCCTGAATTCCAGGATCTGACAGGGTATGATTTTATTCCACCCCAATTGGTTGATCTGAGCACACTCAGCGGAAGCGGAACTGCTGAAGCACCTTATATTATTACCAATGCCAATGAATTGCATTCAATCAGACAAAACCTGGCAGCACATTACAAATTGGACAATAATATTGATATGTCAAATAGTATTGTTTGGAATCAGGGACGAGGCTGGGCCGCAATTGGAAGTAAAGACTCAAATCAGCCATTTACAGGTGTTCTGGACGGAGACGGATACAAAATAACAGGATTGCATATGAATGTGCCTTATTGGTATGGGCAAGGCTTGTTCAGTTATCTACAAAACTCTTATGTTAAAAACATTGAATTAGAGAATTTTAACATTCATGGAAGTGAACAAATCGGAATTTTAGTGGGATATTCTGAAAACAGTAACCTGGAAAATATTTGCGTATCCGGCCAGGTCGTTGCTTACTATAACTATACCGGTGGTATCGCGGGTTTTGTTTCTCACGGTGGCCTTCACCTGCTCACTGCTGATGTAATAGTTAATGGAGGCACCCACACTGGCGGTTTAATAGGCAGTCTGCAATTAAGTGCAGAAATCAGGCACTCCTGGTCAACAGGAAGTGTAACAGGAACTAACGAGGTTGGGGGTTTGGTTGGAAGAACAAATAACCCGGAAACAACTATTACTGACTGTTACAGCCATAGTAACGTTTCCGGAAATACTAAGGTAGGTGGATTTGTTGGGCAAAGAAATTACGGTAATATTTATCGCTCCTTCAGCACAGGAAGTGTTAGCGGTAGCGGCAGCGTTGGAGGTTTTATTGGTAGCGTATTTTCAGGTTCAACATATTATTGCTACTGGGACACACAATCCTCCGGACAAGCTACTAGCGCCGGCGAAACAGGCGTTGTGGGTAAAACGACTGCACAGATGAAGCAGCAGGCTACTTTTCCACAATTCAACTTCGCTACGCTTTGGGAAATAGAAGAAGGCGTAAACTATCCCGTATTTCAGGATCTAGCAGGGTATGATTTCACTCCACCCCAATTGGTTGATCTGAGCACACTCAGTGGAAGCGGAACTGCTGAAGCACCTTATATTATTACTAATGCCGATGAATTGCATTCATTGAGGCAAAACCTTGCAGCGCATTACAAACTGGGTAACAATATTAATTTGTCAAATAGTATTGTCTGGAATCAGGGACGAGGTTGGGCCACAGTTGCCAGCAAACATTCCAATCAGCCATTTACAGGTGTTCTGGACGGAGACGGATACAAAATAACAGGATTGCAAATGAATGTGCCTTATTGGTATGGACAAGGATTTTTTAGTTACCTGCAAAATGCAACTGTAAAAAATCTGGAAATAGAAAATGTAAACATTCACAGCTCGCAATATACCGGAGTTGTTGCCGGATATTCAGAAAGCAGTGATATGGAGAGTGTCAGCGTATCAGGTCAGATTGTTGCGTATAACAACTATGCCGGGGGTATCACAGGTTTTGCTTCACATGGTCTGTTACAGTTTTTATCGGCAGATGTTAATCTCTTTGGGGCTGACTATACGGGTGGCCTGATAGGCCATCAGCAATTAAGCGCAGAAATCCGGCATTCTTTCTCAAAAGGAAGTGTTACAGGCACAAACCAGGTAGGAGGCCTGGTTGGCAGGACAAATAATCCGGATACTTTTATTAACGATTGCTACAGTCTTTGCAGTGTTTTCGGGAATAGTCAGGTTGGTGGATTTGTTGGGTACAGATCTTATGGCGATATTCAACGCTCATATTGCACAGGGAATGTTACCGGAGTTAGCAGTGTTGGTGGTTTTATTGGTAATGTATTTGGAGGTTCAACATCTTATTCTTACTGGGACACACAAACATCAGGGCAGGCTACAAGTGCAGGGGGAGCTGGTGTTATGGGGCGCACTACAGCCGAAATGACCCATCCTTATGCTGCCAACACCTATCAAACCTGGGATTTTACAGATGTGTGGCAGGCTGACCAGTATTACGTCTTAAATAACGGCTATCCTTACCTTGCATGGCAAACCCTTGATGTGCCGGCGCCGGTTTTGTCCACTCCTGCAAATAACAGCATCAATATTTCTTTGAACCCAACACTGCAATGGCAGGAAGTTACCATAGCTCAGACCTATGGGATTCAGGTATCAACCACTGCAAATTTTTCGGTACTGATTGTTAATCAAAATGGAATTGTCGCAACAAGCTATGCCTTGTTAAATCTTTCAACAGCAACGCAATATTATTGGAGGGCAAATGCCACCGTGGGAACTTTTACCAGCGAATGGAGTGAGGTGTGGTCGTTTACCACCCTGCCTGCTTTACCCACCCTTACTACAACAGCAGTCAGCAATATTTCCCAGACAACTGCTACTTCCGGCGGAAACATCAGCAGCGACGGAGGCGGTGCAGTTACAGCCCGTGGAGTAGTTTGGAGCACTTCAGAAAATCCAACCATTACCAGCAACCTGGGAATTACGAATAATGGCAGCGGTACAGGCTCATTTACGAGCAATCTGACCGGACTAAATCCTTCTACCACCTATTATGTCAGAGCCTATGCAACCAACAGCGCCGGAACTGCATATGGTTCGCAGCAAAGTTTTACCACATTAAGCCCGGTTGTTTTACCAACGCTTACTACAACAGCAGTCAGCAATATTTCCCAGACAACTGCTTCTTCCGGTGGAAACATCAGCAGCGACGGAGGCGGTGCAGTTACAGCCCGTGGCGTGGTTTGGAGCACTTCAGAAAATCCAACCATTACCAGTAACCTGGGAATTACGAATAATGGCAGCGGTACAGGCTCATTTACGAGCAATCTGA
>CAYQRU010000058.1:13070-22657 GCA_964419945.1 uncultured Bacteroidales bacterium
CCGGACTAAATCCTTCTACCACATATTATGTCAGAGCTTACGCAACCAACAGCGCCGGAACTGCCTACGGTAACGAAATTCAGTTTATGACTCTGGATGCCGGTATAACCGGTTCGGCCAGTTTCGCTCCGGGACCTTTGATGAATATCCATCGCATGGGACATACTGCCATCACCTTGCCTGATGGGCGGGTTGGATTTTTTGGCGGACATACAACCAGTTTTGTGGCACTCAAAACTGCTGAAATATGGGTTCCGGGACAAGCGTCACTGACAACCTTAACAATGAACTACTTTCATAGCTGGCCGGCTTTTGTCGTCTTAAATGATGGCCGTTACTTAATCGCCGGTGGTTGCAAAAATTCCGGTGTTCCTAATTATGCCACCAGCGAAATTTTCAATCCGGCCACTACTTCTTTTAATGCAGTTGGAAGCATGGTTCGTTTTCGTTCAACTATGAACTCCGGCGGAGCAGCCATGACTGATGGAAAGGTGCTGATTGCCAGTGCCTGGTGGACGCATAACAATGCACACACCTATGGTGAGCTTTTTAATCCGGCTTCCAATAATTTCTCGGCAGTGGGTCCATTCTCCGTTGCCCGCTCACATGCCATTGTGATGCCAACTGCGGATGGAAAAGCTGTCGTGCTGGGTGGCGGTTCACCTAACGGAAGTGCCATTAACCAGATCATGGAATTATATAATCCTGCAAATGGAAGCATCAGCACCATCCAAAACGGATTATTCAGCGATGATCCGGATTGGAGGGTAAGTTCCAATTACAGACCCACCGCCCTGCAAAAAATGAATGACGGGCGGTATATCTGGTTGGCCGGAAAATCGGTTGGTTCAGTTTCGTATCGCCGTTTGCTGATTTTTGATCCTTTAACCAAAGAAATTTCTCATTTTGAAACCAACCCTCCATTACCCAATAGTACAGAGATTGCCGGCTTTTATGGCCATCCTGTCGTTGACAATGTCCGTGGGCGGGTGCATCTTGTTGCGACAATTCCCGGAAGCCCTCACCCGAATATTGTAATTTTTAGTGTTGATTTATTTACAGGTATTCTCACTCAGCTATCAAACAGCTATAATCCTGGCTATTACATTAACGGATCAGATGTCTGCCTTCTGAATGACGGGAGATTAATGATAAGCGGTGGAAGTTCAGGAAATAATAACTCGACTCCTGTTCGAAACACACTGCTTATAGAAATGGATTTTGATGTGGCTGAATACCTTCCGCTAAACAATTACACGATAGTAAATGAAGCAGACAAATGTTTTGAAGCAACAGGACATATCACTACTTCAAATTTTGTTGTTGAACCTGGAAACAATGTTTCAATAGTGGCCGGCAACAGCATACGGATGCTCCCGGGAACCATTATAAAAAGTGGTGCCTACCTGCATGCATGGATTGATGAAGACGGAAGTTTCTGTAATCCCGTCAAACCCCTTCTTGTTCTCGATGGCATGAACATTCTGGCAAATCAGGATAAATGTTTTGCTGCCTCAGAAACCATTGAGGCTTCTAACATTATTGTGCAATCTGGCGCCACTGCTACTCTCGTAGCCGGGCAAAATGTTAAATTGCTGGGAGGCACAAGAGCACATAGCGGTAGTTATTTCCATGTTTGGATTGATCCTTCAGGAAATTACTGCAACCAGCCTGCACCGCTTCTGGCTTCCGAAGGCTTCCAGGAGCCTGCCAGCCAAATTTTTGATGCAGCAATTGAGCAACAGTCAGGCCTCAAAATCTACCCCAACCCCACCACCGGCCACTTCATCCTCGAATTCACCAGCTCTGCCATCACCGGTACAAGGTTGGTTGAGATTTACAGCATGATGGGAGAACTGATCCTGAGCAGGGTAATTTCCGGTGAGCAAAGCTGGCAGTTCGATCTGGCGGACAGGGCGAAGGGAATTTACATTGTTCGGGTAGTGCAGGGTAGAGAGGTGGAGATGAGGAAAGTAGTGAAGCAGTAAGCAAACATTAACCAACTCCCGGTACAGCCAGCTATCCGGGGGTTGGGCGTTATTCTCAACAACCAAAAAATATATCTGGAGAAAATTAATGGATAATTGGATCTTTTTATTCCTCCCTATTGCCGGAATACTCCATATCATCGAGGAATACGTTATTCCTGGCGGGTTCGCTCAAGCTTTTAACAACTTACTCCCGCGTGCATCCCATCTATTCACAAAACGATTTCACATAATAGTAAACACAATTTTCATAATAATTTGTGTAATTGCGGCAATAATCGGAACTAAAAACCTGATACTAAGCCTATCTGGATTTGGATTAATCTTTATGAATGGCCTCCTTCACATACGAGGAGCAATCCTTCAAAAAGGATATTATCCTGGATTAATCACCTCAGTCTTGATTTATTTTCCAGTTACTATCTTTGCCTTCATGAAATATATTCAATCCTCTCAAATAACTTGGTCCGAATCATTAATCTCATTCTTATTAGGGATCGCTTATATGGGAATATTAATGTTTATCGTTTTAATACAACAAAGAAAATAAAAACGCATAACCCGGCGCTGCAACTGATTTGGCCTTCCCCGGCCAAGCGTCAAGAGTCTGTATAAAACCGATGTATACTGGGAGGCTAGTGTGGCACAGTCGGCCAAGAAGCTGATCGCCAGACCGTTGAATTTCCCCGGTCTGTGTTGATTCATTAATCTGTAAATACGCTTTGATTGTAAAATACAGAGACTTTACTCTCCTCTTTTGTCTGAATTCAGTTTGATTCTCCGTACCAGCTTTCGTTGCCTCGAATCAAATAGATCTGACCGGTGCAGAAACCTTGGTTTGGAAAGTCTCATTCAACCCCGGAATACAGATAATCAACGTATTTATCAATGAGATACAGCATGCAATGAACGTTCCGGATTTTTTCAAATGGTGCAGTCTCCCTGTTTATGAATATTTCGTCAAGCCTGGCTTTGGTTCTTTCATTGGGTGGTTTCAGGGCTTCAAAAATGAATGATCTTTTTTCCTTGATGAAATCCTCCAACTCCTTGCTTCTGACAGGAATAAACATAAGAGAATCCCAACTCATAGTTTTTTCTTTATTCAATATTGTCTGAATCATTTTTACCAGGTGGTCGGCATCTTCCCTGGTTTTGACTGCAACTTCAATTCTCTGGTTATCTTTGGTGATAAGGTCGAAAGAACATTCAAAGTGATAATCTCCAATACCGCCGGGCTCGGCAAACAATGAAATCATCCTGTCGGAATTCACCCCTTTAATAATGAAATCCCTGGTTTCAGAATGGATAAAATAGATGCAATCCTCAAGTAGTTGCTCAGCTTCTTTCTTTTCTGTCGGGTTGAAACTGTATAACGATGTGTTTTTTGCGATTTTTGGATAAAACAACATTGCATCCCTGACAAATCTGATATCAGCCAATTGATTGTGAAATAAATGGTTGGCTAAAACTACCTCGTTAACCCTAATACTGCCTGGTTCGTAGATTTCAATTTCGGGATTGAAGATAAATCCAATGTTTAGAAATTGGTATAGTTCAGCTTTGAGCGCAATAAAGTAATCAGCCAGACCTTTTTGAAGAATGTAAGTATGGGTAAGTTCATCATAGCGGTACTTTTCATCATTCACAGGCTGAGCTGAGTAAATCCCACCCAGTATGTTGTGAATTTCAACTTCGTCCGGATTGTCGAAGTCAATTTTGCGGATGGGGATTTTTGACATAGGTGTGAAATAGTATTCACGCATGTTTCCTTTTTTCTTGGTATTATTCCCATACCAGTTATTTAAGAAAGAGGAGTTTAGAAGTGTGAGAAGGTACTTGAGGCTTTCGCTTGTATTTTCTTTGGGAGTAATAAGCGTAATATCAGACTGGGTATAGGTTCCCAGATTATCATACGCAAAAGTGTTTTCTTTTGCACGGCGGGAAGTAACCAGTTTTTCGGATTCAAAGATAGATACATCCCTTCCTCTATGCAGATTGAACCACCTGTAATCCTCTTCATACCTGGTTAACCTTGCCTCAAGTAGTGTTTTAAGATTGCTGAAATGCTGATTAATAAAAGTCAACCCGTCAAGGTTGGTAATGTTGTCAGAGAAGATGACAAACTGCATATTATTCGTGTTCACAAAACCTTTACGAATATCAGAATTCTTATAAAAAGGCTTGATAAACCTTTTTTCCTCATCTGAAAACCCGGAAGCATTTAATTGCTCATCGTCAAAAACAAATACAGGATCACCAGTTTCTATGTTATGTTCATTCCTAACATTTGCAGGAATATTTTTGATGTTTGAGGCGGTAACTTTATCGGCTCCGGAAACAATAACCTGGTTCACATTGAACATCTCCGTAAGAAGTGCAAAATTCCCGCTCAGTTTCACAGGACTATCCTTCGAGTAAAGATACCAGGCGCTTTCATCAAGTTCTCCCTGGGTAATCCCGCTGTAATAAACATCGGCTATGTTTTGCCGGAGGGTTTTCCCAAGCATGAAATTGGTTTTATCAGGGTCGGCAAACAAATCAAATTGACCGGCATTGTTTATCAATTCAATCCAGCGGTCGTAATTGGTTGTAACCTTGTTTTGTGAATCAATGTACTTGTTACCATTATTCACCCATTCGCTGCTAAATTCAATGATTTTAATTTTGTTGTCGGAGCGTTCGGCCTCAATGCTGCATTTTTGAAGCACAAAAACAATGTTTTCCTGGCCTTGCGCTTCCGGAAATAATTTTATGCCTTTAAAATCAATGATCTCCACAATTTTTGCATTCTCGAGGATGTATTTGCGAAGTTTGCCTGCTCCATCTGCTGTGAGCCAATACTGTGTAGTGATAAATCCTAATTTTCCACCCTCACGCAGTTTGCTTAAACCGAGTATTATGAAGTAGTACAAATAATCGCTCTTACCCATATAGTGAAACCGCCAGTACGGATGCTCCTGAAGAGGTCTGAAAAGTTCTTTATGGCCCTTTTCTCCGACATAAGGAGGGTTGCCGACAACATAATCAAAATCGTTTTTCCCGGCCATCAGGTTAACGAAAACATCTTTGTATGTAGTTGTAAAACCTGATGTATCATAGGTGGGTCTTCCCGAACCTGTAAATTCGTTATGATTGAAAATTTTCATAAGCGAATCCGTTGTGCATACCCTGAACGATTGAGTTTGGCGCTCCTCTTCATTTTCGATTCTCTTAACCAGCGAAAGCACCTGAATTACCAGGTTCAGTTCTGCCAACCTGCTTGCAAAAGCAGTCAGCTCCGAACCGTATATATTATTTGCTATGCAACGTTTGGTTTCGACTTCACGGTTAAGTCCGGCATTTCTTATGCGAATAGCCGCTTCTACCAGAAAACTTCCCGAACCGCAGGCTGGATACAATAATGATTTATTCAGGATGTTTCCTCTGGGTTTATCATTGAAGCCCACACGGTTCAGGATGAATTCAACAATAAAGTGCGGAGTGTAACACTGCGCTTTATCTTTACGCTCGTCTTCATTCAGATAATGTTCATACAAGTCGCCGATGAGGTCGAAATTGATTTCAGCAAAATTAATCTTCGACAACTCAAATAATACGTTGATTAGCAATGGTTCGTCCTTTGTAATCTGAAAGTTATAGGGAAATTTATCCTCGAAGTAAGTAAAGAGTTCTCCGGCTTCAACCCGTGCATCGCGCAAAATTTCTTTAAAAGTGAAGCTAAAAGGCGGATCGAGCTTTTTCTTAAAACCCCCATCGTATAAGTTCAAGCTGATCAGATCATTATCCTCAAAGATGCGAATCAGTATGAACCTGACCAAAATCACATAGCTGATCTGTTTTACCAGTTCCTCGGCAGCAATTGCATATTTATTTTCTTCATTTTCAGGATTGATTTCCTGAAGGATTTTGTCCAGCTCATACTTTAAATGAATGTGATAATCCAGGTCGGTCAGCATAAGCACTAACTGCTTTTTAACATTTTCCTGTATTCTTACTGCGAGGCCGTATACAAGTTGTTTCAGGTATTTTTTATCAGGAATGATCAGGTCTTCTTTTTTTCGGTTCTTGATTATTTCAAGATAATCTTCGGGCGCTATTGGCTGAAACCTGAACTGATCAAAGAACCACCTGAAGTTATCAAAATCCTTGCTGCCTTCTAAGCTGCCTTCTTCAAGGCAGGTGATGAGGTTAACAAGACTTATTGACCTTTCGGGGATATGTTTTACCCGGACAGAATCTTCTATGTTGATTCTTTGAAAGAATTCAAATCCTTGAAGATTAAACAATATGCCGTATTCGTAGCCTTTGAAATTAGTCAGGTAGCGCTCAATTTGTCTGAAGGCTGATTTTTCTTCCCGTCGGCTGGTCAAATCTACTCCGGTGGATTTAGCATCAAGGATGAACTTGTTGGTTTCCAAGGTTCTGAAATCAGGTTTGTCACCATCCTTCACATCTTGTTGCAGAATATTGATTCCGGAGCGATAACCAAAGATTTTAAGTATTTCGATAAGCACAGGCGTAACCACAATATCTTCGTCTCCCTTTGCTTCACGTTGATAGTCTTTCAATTGGCAATATTCAGCGTAAGATATTTTAGTACCGTTCATACTCCGGAATCTTTCCTCATTCAGGATCGTACTTAGCTTTTTCAAAATAGCGATATAATCGTTCATCCCGGTGTCAGTTCTTTATTTCAAAGTGCAATACTAAGAAACAATCCATTACCATCTCAGAAACTTTTCCTGAAGAGATATCATGCATTAATCACCAGCCATTTTACTATTCTTCCTTGAATCATTGAGCCTTTAATAGCATTTTTAGGAAGATTTCCATGGCCTGTGACTACCATGCATAGTATCTGTGTTGTCATCAAAACGGCTATTATCTGCATGGTTTGCGGGATTGTTTTTCAGCCGTTTTTCAACAATGAATCAGCACACGGTATTCAGGTTCTCCATTTTCAAATTAAAAATAATCCACCATACTGGAGACCGTAGTTTATCCGTTATTGACCTCAATAGTAAGCAACCTCTTACCAATCCGGACTTATGCTTTGAGGAAAGTAATGCTTGCATATCCCCTTTAAACCATTCACTGAGATGAAAGAAGAGATCTTAAAAAATCTGGATCAACCAGGTCAGCTTGAAAGGCTTTACCGCGACAACAAAACAGATTTCAGGAAGGAATTTAACCACATTTATCCAGATATTCAGCATCATACAACGGCTCAAATTTGGAATGAACGGCTCAATTTCGTGAATGATGAAATTTCCTGGGGAACTAAATATGAGTTGATATTTGTGATTGCAGCGTCGGTGATCGCCGGCATTATTGCCAAATTGCCCGAGATTGCCTCTATCCGGGCGGACTACTTTTATCCGCGGAATATCGGTTTTATCATTTTCCCACTACTGACTGTATATTTTGCCTGGAAACAAAAACTCCGGACAAGAAATCAGCTAATTGCAGCTTTCATTATTGTAGTTTCAGCTATCTATATCAACATCCTGCCAGATCATGGTAAAAGTGACACAATCATACTGGCATGTATTCACCTGGTATTGTTGCTGTGGGCTGTTACTGGCTTTGCTTTTACCGGAAATCATTCGAAAAGCTATGAAAAGCGTCTGGATTATCTCAGGTACAACGGTGACCTGGCAGTAATGACTGCAATCATTCTGATTTCCGGAGCCTTGCTGGCTGCTGCAACCCTGGGACTGTTTGAACTCATTGAAATAAAGGCAGAAAACTTCTACACCCGGTACATTGCTATCTGGGGATTCGCTGCTGCTCCTATCGCAGGCACCTACCTTGTCAGAACCAATCCCAATCTGGTAAACAAGGTCTCACCAATCATAGCGAAGATTTTTACACCTTTGGTACTGGTGACACTTTTAGTGTACTTGATTGCCATTGTTTACACAGGCAAAGATCCTTACAACGACAGGGAATTTCTTTTAATATTCAATCTGCTTCTTGCAGGTGTCATGGCTATGATCCTTTTTTCGGTCACCGGCTCCTCCACGTCTTCCTGTTCAGGAGCAGGAACTTACATGCTAATCAGTCTCTCTTTTGTAACCATCATCGTTAACGGAATAGCGCTTTCAGCAATTATATTCAGAATATCGGCATGGGGGATCACACCAAACAGACTTGCCGTGTTAGGAAGCAATATCCTTATCCTGACTAACCTGCTGATCGTAATGTATCAACTTATCAGATCCCTGAAAGGTAACACCGGGAAGGAAAAAGTTGAAAACAGTATTGCTTCCTTTTTACCGCTTTATATTGGGTGGGCTGCACTGGTCGCCTTTGTTTTTCCACTGCTTTTTGATTTTCAATAAAACAGATACCAACAATCTGTCTGGCCGGAAAATATGTTTTGTAAGTGCAATCTCTCTCCGACCTGAGGGCAAGAAAAAACACATGAGTCTTACACGAGCCTGTTGAACAATAAATTATGTGCACCTGTAAAGCAGATCACCATAACAAGAACTGACTTTCTTATCCTTCGAATGAAGTGTAAGACATGACCGGTTTCATGTAATATGATCACAGAAGTATTTACATTTGCCGCTTCAAATCCGTAAATACCATCATACGATGCCCAAACCAATTAAATTACTGGATCATAAACAGATAAGAAGCATACTTCACAAATACGACCAACGTGTTATCTTTGAAAAGACCAACGTAATTCCAAATGAATGTGAACTACACAAGCATTTGCGCGATTACGTGGAGTTCAGAAAAATATCCAATAAAGCTGTACTTGGAGTGGATATTTACCAATACAGTTCATATGGGGAGTTCGAGCAAACGTTGATTCCGTTCCTGTTTAAGAAATTGTTTCACACCACCATAGAGTTGTGTTTGACCCAGCATAGTTTCATTTTTCAGAAATATTCACGTAAGATCATTGAAAGGAATTTTATCAGTACCGGCGACGGAGGTTTTATCATTTTCGATAACCCCATGCAGTCATTGCTCTTTGCCTGTAACTTTGCTGTTGTGCTCAGGATTTACAATGCATTTCATTTCTTTCCCCGGCTCAGGAAAATTATCGGTGGCATTAGCATACGGTATGCTCTGACATATGACAAAATATACCAGTACGCAAACAATTATTATGGCCGGGCTATCATCAATAATGCCCGAATGCTGGCAAAGGACAACCTGAACCGCTGCCTGATTGATCAGCATACGTATAACTGGTTCACGACCAATATTGAAGGGGTAGAAAACCTGCAGGTGCTGACCATGGACGACATTGCCAATATATATGAATTCAGCCTGCCTGATTACGATAAAAGCATGCTCGAAACACATGAAGACATGATCTTTGGAAAAGAACCGACGCGCAGGCAAGGTATCATCAACTCTGATATTCTCAAAATCGGAAATATCAAATCAAAAGAAACGGAGATGAATATCTACAATCTCCACCTGCAGGTAAGCATGAAACTGATCAATGATGACGATCCTGCACAACAAAAAATTGTCACGGTTAGTCTTGGCAACCTCAATACTGCCGGAATCTGATTCTGTTGTAGTTCTCCGGAAGTTTTGGGACAAAAATAAGATTCTGATCAATCAGGA
>CAYQRU010000059.1:0-21609 GCA_964419945.1 uncultured Bacteroidales bacterium
GCTGTCCACAAGTACTGATTCCTTGGCATATACAGCACCATTTTCTTCAATCTCCCTGATAAATTGCAGGCGGTCTTCCGGGCTTTTATGCGTTTTATTCAGATCAATTCCCTCCAGATCTTCGAAATTGTTATAACCGAGTAATGAAATAAAAGCAGGATTGGCGGTGAGGATTTCACCCTGCGGTGTAGTCCGGTATATACCAATAGGAAGCCTGTCGAAAAGATCAATGCATTTTCTGATAATATCCTGGTTTAACAAAGAGGCTATTTTCCTTTCCCCGTGATTCGGCTTCTCATGATCTTGATTTGACATATATTTTTTGTTTATGTGATTGACTTAATTTTAAAAAAGAATTCAAACCATACCTGTCATACTTATGGGCTAGTTTTTATTCTCTACAATCCGGAATTCAGTTCTCCTGTTATTTGCCCTTCCTTCAGGTGTATCGTTTGTATCAACAGGTTGGCTATCACCCATTCCCACATATGTGAGGCGTTTCTCATCAATCCCGGCACCAACAAGGTATTCAAAAACGGCTTTTGCCCTGTTTGATGATAATACTTTATTGTATGAACCGTTACCTGAATTATCAGTATGCCCTGATAATTCCAGTTCAAGCCCGGGGTTGTCCTTCAGCAATTTTGCCAGCCTGTTTAATTCCACCCTCGAAATATCTTCCAATCGATAGGAATCTATTGCAAAGAAAACATTTTTTAGGATAACAGTTTGTCCGCATTCGACAGGTTTTAAAAAAATATTCAGAATGACAGGTTCGAAAAATCCGGTAACGGAATCCAGCGCGAAGTGATGGGAATAAAATAAATAATTCTTGTGGTTCACATGTAATGCATAATTCTTTCCGGCCGGAAGAACGGCGATAAATTCACCCGATATGCTGTCCGATGATGACTGAACAATGACCTGTCCACTTTCAAGCGCTGAAAGCTCAATACCAGCCGCAAGCGGTTCAAACGTTTTGGCATCCAATATTATTCCTTTCACATATGAAACCGGTAAAGGTTTTATATCTTCGTAAAGTTCAAAAAAATAGATGTCATAGCCACCTTTACCTCCCTGCAGATCGCTGGAAATGAATGCACTCATCCCATTGGGATGGACAATCAGGTTGATTTCATCGGCATGTGTATTGATGGGGTAGCCCAGATTGAACGGTGATGACCAGGATTGTCCGGGTTGCAGGCGGCTGATGAAAAGGTCGGCACCACCGAGACCCGGATGCCCTTCCGATGAAAAATACAGTGTTTTTCCATCGGCATGAATATAAGGAGACATTTCATCCTCATCCGTATTGATAGCGCTGCCAAGGTTTTCTGGTTCACTCCAGTATCCATCCCTCTTGATAGTCTTCCAGATATCTGAATCACCAAATCCCCCGGGGCGGTTGCTGGCAAAAAACAGGGTTTTTCCATCGGAAGATAACGAAGGTTGCGATTCCCACCGGGAAGAATTTACTACATCACCCAGGTTCTCGGGCACAGTCCAATGTTCGCCGTTTTTACGGCTGAAATATAAATCACAGCTTCCGAATCCATCAGGACGGTGGCAGGATGTGAAAAAGATGAGAGTGTTGTCGTACGAAAGTGTGAGTGCACCTTCATTGTCCTGACTACCATCAATTACCATGGATATTCTTTTGCTCCAGCTTCCATTCTCACTTTCTGATTTAAAGAATTCTTCGCTGAAACGCTTTTGTTGTTTTGGTTTATCCAAAGTAGTACGAACGGTAAAAATGAAAGTTTGTCCATCAGCCGAAACTGCATTGGCATATTCATGGTTCGTGGTATTGATATGATGGCAAAGATTCACCGGATTATAAGGAACAGGATTGTTTTTCAGTGAATCTGCCACTTCTGCTGCCTGTATGCGTTCGTGAAGGATTTTCTGTCTATCCTCAGTAATTGGAAACACTGAATAATAGCGGTATCGCTCAAGTGCATCTGCATAGCTACCTGTATTATAATATAAATTTCCAAGGATAAAATGCGCCATTGGAAAGAAATCGGGTTGCTTTGAAATAGCAGTATTATAATAATTAATAGCTGCACGGTCATCATTCAGTTCCATTGCAATATCACCAGCAAGCAGGTAAGCCTGCACACATTGTTTATCTGCCGAAATTGCTTTTTTAACCAGTTGCAGGGCCTTGGTAAAAACGCCTTTGGAATATTGATCAGCAGCTTTATGATAGTAACGGTCAGCCTTTTTGCATTGTGAAACACGTTGCTGCTCCTGTGGAAAGAGCACAGGTATCACAATCATCAGTGCTGACAACAGGCACAACATTTTTTTGAATATGGCTCCCACTACCTGCAATATATTTACAAAGTGCAAAAATAAGCTTTATCAGAATAATATTCAGTGCTATAACAGGATTAAAAAGGATTCTCATTCATATCTGATTTACTTGCCCTTAAGCTGGGGTAAGCACTACCTGGCCAACGGAAAATCATACTATCATTTTTAGTTCTCTTTGATCACATAATAAAGTACCACCTTCAGTTGTCTGAATGATCAGATGGCCAAATTCTGCAATTCCTGTAATGGTTGCTGTAATCTGTTGGTTCCTGAAAACAAACTCCGTACTTACACCTTTGCGGTAAAGTGAATTAAGATATTCATAATGAACAAGTTCAAACTTACATTCCTGCATTTGTCTGAACCTCCTGTCAAAACTATCCAAAAAGCATTGCATGCAATGATCAGGATCGAATGTCAGTCCGCTCAATTGTTTCAGTGAAATGGGATTTGGAGCCCCGCTCTCAAACTTTGACTGATTGATATTGATCCCGATCCCGATAACAGACCAGTTTATTTTACTGCCGGCTATGATGTTGCTGATCAATATTCCTGCAATTTTTTTATCGCCTGCATATACATCGTTTGGCCATTTAATGCTGACTTTTGTATCAGAAATCATCGAAAGTACAAAATCCTTCACTGCGAGTGAAGTGATCTTATTCAGTATAAACTGTTGTGAGGGCTGCAAACCTCCGGGCTTGATAATTATGGTCAAAGTCAGGTTTTCTCCTGGCTTGCTTTCCCATTGGTTATGATCCTGTCCTTTACCTGCAGTCTGATGGCTTGCAACAATGACCATTCCATCAACTGCAAGGTTCTTTTCAATCAATGATGCAGCATACACATTCGTGGATGGAATGCTTTCCAGCCTGACAATTGTCATTCCAGTTTTCATATAAACAACTGATTTATGATTTGCTGGGTGGGCATACTGAAATTCTTTACTTTTGCACTGCAAAGTAAATAAAATGATCAGAGAAAGAAAAAAAATCACATCCGGGAAGCTCGCTGAAACTATCATTGAAGGAATTACAGACAAAAAAGGATTGAAAATAATCTTACTCGATTTCAAGGGTATAAAAAATGCAATCTGCGATAGCTTCGTGATATGTCACGGAACTTCACGTACTCATGTGGAAGCCATAGCTGACGGTCTGCGTGAGTATGTCAGGATGCAACTCGGGGTTCGTCCCTGGCGTAGTGAAGGATTTGAAAATGCCGAGTGGATTTTAATTGATTATGTGGATGTTGTCGTTCATGTTTTTCAGGAGCATACAAGAAATTATTATCGCCTGGAGGATTTATGGTCCGATGCTGAACCTAAACTATATGAAACTGTTGAATAGGTTTAGATTACAAAAAAAGTTTTCAGAGAGCAATATTAATATATGACAGCACAGAATAAAAAGAAACCCGAAAGAAAGCCGGTTGATCTGCCTCCAAAGAATATGCGCCCAAAATTCAATTTTTACTGGATTTACGGAGCTTTGGCATTGTTGCTTATTTTCATGTGGGTAAATAACTGGGATACAAGCCCGAAAGAAATAAACTGGGGTGAATTACGTGAAATGCTGGTAACCCAGGATATTGAAAAAATCATTGTGGTAAATAAAGAAACCGCTGAGATCTTCATTAAAAAGGATAAGCTTGACCTGGAACGTTACAAAGACCTGCAAAGTGTTAACGGAAACAGTACCAGTCCTCATTTTAAGCATACCATCGGATCGTACGATTCATTCAAGGATGATGTTACAGAAGTGCAGAAAGATTTGAATGACCCCATATACCTCATAAACGAAAACCGGCGTAAATGGGGCGATGCTATGGGGTGGGCATTTCCTTTGATTCTGCTTGTAGTGGTTTGGTTGTTTATTATGAGGATGATGGCGCGTGGCGCCGGTGGAGGACAGATCTTTAACATCGGCAAGTCAAAAGCACAGCTCTTCGACAAGGATACAACTGTGAGTATCAATTTTAACGATGTGGCAGGTCTTGAAGAAGCCAAGGTAGAAGTAATGGAAATTGTCGAGTTTTTAAAACATCCGGAAAAATACAGGGATTTGGGTGGAAAGATTCCAAAAGGAGCTTTACTGGTAGGACCCCCGGGTACCGGAAAAACTTTGCTGGCCAAGGCTGTGGCAGGTGAGGCAAAAGTTCCATTTTTCTCAATATCAGGATCTGAATTTGTAGAAATGTTTGTTGGCGTTGGTGCTTCAAGGGTACGCGACCTTTTTAAACAAGCCAAGGAAAAAGCACCTTGCATCATTTTTATTGATGAAATTGACGCTATCGGCCGTGCCCGTGGGCGAAACCCGATCACCGGATCAAACGATGAACGTGAAAACACGCTCAATCAATTGCTTACAGAAATGGACGGCTTTTCAAGCAATACCGGCGTAATCATTCTGGCAGCTACCAACCGTGCTGATATTCTCGATCGTGCCTTGCTTCGTGCAGGCCGCTTCGATCGCCAAATCCATGTCGAACTACCCGATCTCGACGAAAGGCTGGCTATTTTCAAGGTTCATGTTCGCGATTTGAAAATGGAAAAAGAACTTGACCTGGCTTTTCTGGCCCGGCAAACACCAGGTTTTTCAGGTGCTGATATTGCCAATGTATGTAATGAATCTGCATTGATTGCAGCACGAAAAAATAAAAAACAAATCGAGAAACAGGATTTTCTTGATGCCATTGATCGTATCGTTGCCGGCCTCGAGAAAAGAAGTAAATTTATTTCGCCCCAGGAGAAGAAAGTAATTGCATTTCATGAAGCCGGTCACGCTTCCATCAGTTGGTTGCTTGAATTTGCACACCCCCTGGTCAAAGTAACAATTATCCCGCGTGGAAAATCGCTCGGAGCTGCCTGGTACCTCCCCGAAGAACGACAGATTACGACCTTTGAGCAGCTCTTCGATGAAATGACCGCCGCTCTTGGTGGCCGCGCTGCTGAATCCATCATCTTTGGAAAAGTATCTACCGGCGCATTAAATGATCTTGAAAAAGTTACCAAGCAAGCTTATGCAATGGTTACATATTTCGGTTTGAACGAAAAAATAGGCAACATCAGTTACTACGATTCTACAGGACAGTCGGAATATATGCTCAACCGGCCGTATAGCGAGCGCACAGCCCAAACCATTGATGAAGAAGTCAGTGCGATGGTTCAGAAAGCCTTTGAAAGAGCTTTGAAAATTCTTACCGAAAACAAGGAGAAACTAATACAATTAGCTGAATTGCTGTTAAAAAACGAGGTAATATTCCGCGAAGACGTGGAAGCAATTTTTGGGAAACGCCCTTTTGAAGAGCCCTTGCATGTGATTAATGAAAATGGAAATCCTGATCAGCCAAAGGCTGATGCTAATAGTGAAAACAACAAATTGCTGTTCAACTCGCAGGTAAGGAAAGTCATTTAATCCCTGAGGACATTGGCTAAACACATTCACATTTATGCATGTTGAGATGGAAGAAAGCACAACCAAAGAAAAAGTATTAAAACGGATTAGAAATGCACTCATAAGCAAATCCGCCAACCCTTATCCTGACCTGGACATGGCGGCCCAGGTGTATGAACCCTTCAGTGATACACCTGAAGTAGTTTTTGCCCAGGAATTCACAAAGGTTGGTGGCAAATTTGTTTTTTGTGAAACCCAGGAGGAATTGATATCAGACCTCGAAACCCTGATTGAAGAAAATGATTTAAAACCGCTTTTCTGTAGCGATAACAGGTTGTTCAACTTACTCACCAAATCAGGAATCCATGCAACGAATGATCCATCGAAATTTGCTACATTGAAAGCAGCCATTACGTTTTGCGAATTTCTGATCGCCCGGCATGGAAGTATTATGGTTTCGTCCCGTTCAGGACCAGGGCGACGGATTAATGTGTTTCCCGATGTTCACATCGTTCTTGCCCACAGCAGCCAGATGGTTGATGATCTGAAACAGGCCTTTTCTGCTCTTCGCGAGAAATATCCACAGCGGCTGCCCTCGATGATAAGTGTTGTTACAGGACCTAGCCGTACCGCTGACATCGAAAAAACTCTGGTAATGGGTGCACATGGACCAAAAGAGTTATTTCTGTTTTTACTCGATGATTCCTTTTAAACACCTGATAAGATGGATGATAAATGGACAATGATATACAGTTCGCCGGATATAATCAAAGTTGAGATGTTGAAAGGATCGCTGGCTGCTGAAAATATTGAGAGTGTTGTGATAAATAAAAAAGACTCTGCATACCTTATAGGTGAAGCAGAATTGTATGTTCAAACTGAAAATGCCTTCCAGGCTAATCAAATCATCAGCCTTTCCAAAGAATGAACCCACCCAACTTTCGTATTCGCACATACACTGCTCTTCTTTTTGCCGTGATCATGGTGGGTACTATCCTGCTGGGAGTCAATTATTTCGCCGGTTTGATGCTCGTTGTGTCTCTTCTGGGTATGGCAGAATTTTACAAATTGTTTGTTCCCTATGCACCACTTGCATCCCGACTGACAGGTAAACTTGCAGGTGCGCTGTTGTTTGTCCTGATCTTTGCCTTCAACAGCGGGTGGATCAGTAGTCAATGGTTTTGGGCAGCGCCATTGATTTTAATGCTTCCCTTTCTTTCAGCAATGTTTGATTACCGTAGCCAGGCGATTTCCGCAATCGGAGTCTCCCTGGCAGGAATAACTTTCATTGCAATCCCCCTGTCATTGCTGCCTTCAATATTCATTCTTGGTGAAAAATTTGAAACTGTTACCGGGCCAAGATTGATATTAATGATCCTGATCATTTTGTGGATCTATGATACGGTAGCTTACATTTTTGGATCTGTTTTCGGAAAACATCCGCTTTATAAACGCTTGTCCCCTGGCAAAACATGGGAGGGTAGCCTTGGTGGGTTGGTTTTCGGCCTTGCAACAGCATTTGTGATTTCTGGTTATTATCCTGCCATACACCTATTTCATTGGCTGGTGTTGGCAACTATCATCATTATTTTCGGAACCCTTGGCGATTTGTGTGAATCCATGTTAAAGAGAAATGCCGGTGTGAAAGACAGCGGATCATTGCTACCCGGCCACGGAGGCATCCTCGATCGCTTTGATGCTTTGTTTTTCACTGCACCAGCAATCTATTTTTATATCATTATCGTCGTAAATAAAACATAACTACCTGGATGAGAATACATAAGGAAGGCTATAAAATTATTCTTACGGTACTGATGTGCCTTGTTGCCCTGAATTTCCTGCTGCATTTACTGGTTCCTATCTCTCCACTGAATGAATCGTTGCTTCTGGTTTTTAGTGCCCTGGTATGGTTATTTGCAATCTTTTTTTTCAGGGTTCCGGTTCGTGTACCTGCTTATGCAGACAATAAAATCTATAGCGGTGCTGATGGTAAGGTAGTTGTCATCGAAGAAGTTTTTGAAGACGAATACTTTCATGAAAAACGAATCCAGGTATCAGTATTCATGAATGTGACAAATATTCACGTAAATTTTGCTCCTTTACAGGGAGTGGTAAGATACTTCAAATATCATCCCGGCAAACATCTTTTTGCCTGGCTGCCTAAGTCGTCAACTGAAAATGAAAGAACCACTCTGGTAATTGAAAACAAAGTTGCCGGCCAGGTATTGATACGGCAAATTGCCGGTGCTTTTGCACGCCGTATCGTATGTTATCCTCGGCCGGAAAACAACGTGTTACAGGGCGAAGAGATTGGAATCATTAAGTTCGGATCACGTGTAGATGTGTTTCTGCCACTCAATGCAAAAATAAATGTAGCTCTGAATCAACATGTTAAGGGGGCAAAAACAGTGATTGCCAGCCTGTAACAACTTTTAACAAATCATTAACTTTTTAGAGTGCTGCAGGTTATAGATATATGTATAATTTTGCAGCATAACAAAAAAATAAATCCTATGAAAAAGACATTTGCCTTATTATTCACTTTTGTTGCATTGATCGCCTTCTTAGGCGCCGGTATTGCAAACGCCCAGTCGCCAAAAACCGACAACAAAACTACCAAGGTTGAACAAGCTATTGAGAAAAAAGACGCCAAACCTTGTTGCGATACCAAAGGACAGGCTACTTCAGCTTCAAAATCTGACTGCTGCGCTCCCAAAACAAGTGTTCAGGGTGCCAGTGCAAAAGCTGGTTGTGCTCCGGCTGGTAAAACCTGTGGTGGTTGCTCCTCGAAAGCCAAGGTTCAGACAACAGAAGAACTTCCGGTTCCCAAAAAGTAAACAGCACTTTTCCTACAATACCGAAAAGCTGAACATCATTTTGATGTTCGGCTTTTTTTTTCCACCAAATCGAATTTGTGAGTAGCTCAAAGCAGCCAGGCATGAACAGATTCAACAATAAGAGACCCGGGATAATGCAATGTCTTTGGCTCAACACTTTGGTTTACAATATCTTTTTCAATTCAAGTAAAGATTGTATGGTAAATGTAGCTGTTGTAACAGGAAAGTTTTTCCCAAACGTAACCAGAACGGAATCAATACCGGCATCTGTTGCTCCAACGATATCGGTTTCCGGCTCATCGCCGATGTAAATACATTCATTCGACCCTACCCCTGCTTTATGTATCATGTATTGAAAAATGCCGGGATCAGGTTTTTTACTCCCTGCTTCTTCTGAAGTGACTATAAATGGAAAAAACTCTTTCAGTCCCGAACGCTCAATTTTCACAAACTGAATCTCATTAAAACCATTGGTAATCAAACCAAGTAAATATTTCGGCTTCAGGTAATCAAGCACATGGATGGCGTTATCTCTTAAAATAGTCTTAGTTGGACTTATGCTGATATAATCCTGTGCCATTGACTTGGCAAGTTCTATGTTATCAATGCCAAAGTGCTGTAGAGTGAGCTCAAACCTCCGGTAACTCAAAAAACTCTTTTCGATAATCCCTTTTTTATACAGATCCCAGAGCATCTTGTTATGCGGATCGTACACCTGAAGAAAGGCATCGAGGCTGCCAATCTTCCCGTTATACAACTGATAGCTGTGAAGAATTTCATCAAAGGTAAGCCGGTTGTTGGCATCAAAATCCCACAATGTATGGTCGAGATCAAAGAAAACGCAGGTGTATTTTTTAAAGTTCATAGGATTAGCTGTTGTAATAGAGTGAATCTGTCGGGCGGGCAAAGATAGGCAATCGGCAGGGGTTGACGAAAAAAGGAAAGTACCTATGCCTGTAATATTCCTGATAAAAATATCATCCAGTTCACTCCCAAAGGAGTTTTAAACCACATTGATATTTTAAATAAACAATTGATTAACAGCTTAGTGAATACCATCTATCTATTGGTGTATGTGGTAGCAAAATGCTGATTGAAAATGCATAAACTAATCCATTATTAGTAATAACGTTTACCCTGCCATGTATCCTTTTCTTCCAGTTTATTTTCAATCATCTGCAATATCTGGTCGGTGCGAAGGTTGCCCCAGTCGGGTGCAATCCGGAATCGTGGTGGCGTTTCGGCAGTAAATCGTTCAATTACCATTTCCGGTGGTAAAAGCTCGATATAACTGGTTATAAAATCAATATATTCATCAAGCTCGAAAAGTCTGAAAGAATCCGGATTCGTGGCATAATCTTTCTCCATCTGGGTGCCTCTCAAAATCTGCAACTGGTGAAATTTAAGAGTATCAATGGGTAAGAGGGCGATTACTTTGGCCTGAGTAAGAATGTCTTCACGGCTTTCGCCAGGAAGCCCAATAATAAAGTGTGCTCCGTTTTTAATTCCCCGGCGGCGGGTTTCTTCGAGCGCCCAAACCGACTGTTCAAAAGTATGCCCGCGGTTGATAGAATGTAAAGTTAGGTTATTGCAGCTTTCAATTCCATATTCAACAATAATGTGACAGTTCTTCGAAAGGTGTGCGAGATAATCCAGTTTTTCTGTATTAACACAATCGGGACGTGTACCAATCACCAATCCTATCACACCAGGCAGGCTTAGGGCTTCCATATAGAGATTCTGTAATCTGGCAAGCGATGCATGAGTATTGGAAAATGCCTGGAAATAAGCCAGGTATCTGCTGCTTCTCCGGTATCTTTTTTTATGAAACTCTATTCCTTCCTGTAATTGCCGGATGATGGATTTTTCAGGTAAACAATAGGATGGATTGAAAGCATCATTATTACAAAAAGTACACCCGCCAGACAACACAGTCCCGTCACGATTGGGACATGTAAAACCGGCGTCCACAGACAGTTTCTGAACCCTGCCACCATAAACCTTCCGGATATGCTCGCTGTAAGCGTTGAAACGTCGCTTATGCCCCCAGGAAAATTTTTGAATTTGGAGTGTCAGCATATTGATCGGGCGTAAAACAGAAGAACCGCTAAAAACCTGCTGCTTTTGCAGATCAGTAACGGGCAATGACAAGTTTCTGGCGTGTAATCTTAACACCATTTACGCTCAGATCAATGACATAAACTGCCTGTTTGAGAAAAGCTGTATTGATCCTCAATGAGTATAATCCACTGATATTAAAATCGTTAGAATAAAACCTTATGCCGTGCATGTCAAAGATTTCCACCCTGATATCATCGTATTCATGCGAACCCAATAAAATGGTCACCTGCTCATTAGCAGGATTTGGATAAATTCCAGGAATTGTTTTGACATATTTTTCCCGAATCAGTGTATCACTGCTGATTTCGTTACTTACAATCAGGGTGACATCAAATTCGCCATAGCGCTTATAAGTAATTTTTCCGGGATTTTCCGTAAAAGCTTCCGACGGCTCTCCCCCGCTGAATATCCAGTGAAATTGAGTGGGATCACCCTGTGAAAGATTGCTGAAACCTATTAATGCACCGGTCTGTATCACCGTTGTATCTGCCTGAAACCCGGCAATTACCTGTATTTCATCATATGAGCCCTGAAGAGTTTCCTGTCCGGTATTATCAGGATCAAGCCAGTGCTTCAACTGCCTGACAGGCTCGCTCCCGTATTCCCACGAAATGGCAAACTTTCCATAATAATCCGGTGAGGTTAATTTATTGCAGGCTGACTCACCACCGGTGAGTTGCCCAATGATCAATCCCGACTGATTAAATAAAGGAGATCCGGAAGAACCGCCTTCAGTAACTCCGTGACCGTTTTCGGTAGCACTCCATCGTACCTGCCAGTACATGTTGGGTGTGTTTGCATTCCAACTCGAAGTAACCAAAGGAACTGTATATGTTGAAATCTTCTTGATATCGCCCGAAGGATGATGAATTGTAACGCCGGAAGGTGAAGCTGCATTGATACGAGACCAACCGTTGTAATAAGGATCAACGATGGGTGGAATATTGCTGTTTAGCAGTAACAGGCAAAAATCGCTACCCATCTGGGCACTGCCGCCACCTACGAATGCTTTCATGGCAGCTCCTACCATCGAAACTGCCGGCGGAGAGGTTTCAGGATTCTGGCAGGCTTCCGATTCATAATTAAAATAAAACAGCCACTGATTTAAATCCTGTTCAGTTGAATAGGTTGATCCTGTACGCGCACAGTGGTCAGCTGTAAAGATATAGGGAGTGAAATCAAATTTTGTATTGTTAATCAGGCTCCCGGAACACGATAAAACTGAACCTCCCACCCTGCTCTGAATTTTTACCACACCCCGTTTCTGATCTTTCCAGTTGATTCCCTCGCTGCAGTTAACATTCACATTGCATGAACCTGCATCACCAAATCCCTGTGAATTCCTGCCTTCTTTGCCATAGGCAAAAAGAACTTCTGAAATTGTAAAACCGGGTTGCTCGCGAGTATCAACCGGTGCCAGCAATTCTACAATGAGTTCGTCACCAGGGATAAGTTCATTGGCAAAGCTGCCACTTTCATGATTGTTTAGGTGAGTGAATGCACCTATAAGCTTGGTTCTTAATTTATCATACACAAAAAGACGGCATCCTTCCGGAAGATAAAAATCCTCATAGTACAAGGCTAAAGACCTGGCCCCTGAAACCTGAATCCTTGCCCGCCATTGCTTTGTGCCATCTGATAACTGTTTCCAATTCAGCGGTCCGGAAGGTGTGATGCGAATCGGAAGTAAAACTCCAAGCCGTTGTGCTTCGCCCCGTTTTCCGGCAAACTCATCTTCCCCAAGCAGACGTTCAATATCTGGTGGAGGAACTGAAAAAAGGGGAAGTTCATGGTCTTTTTCAGGTGTTTCAAATCCTGGTGGCACACCTCCGGAACTGATCTGGGCAAACGAAACAGAAACGTAAGCAATAAAAACGGTCAGTGAAAATACAATACGTTGAAACGGGATTATCATAAGCTTGAATTCCTTGGTTCTAAAAAAAAGGTAAAAGTAGAAATATTCTGTTATAACGAAACAATTTTGGAATCTGTATGATAGTGTTCCGGTAATGGTGTGTTCGTGCGCCTGTAACGTGAGTCGGAGGAATGTCCTGTCTCCGGACATGGAGAATTGGATTTGTAAAGTGAATGAGGCGATGAAGTGAAAGAGTCTGAGATGGGTGTAAAGGGGTATTGTGAAGTCGGATTTTTTTTCCGATCTTTGTAAACGAAACCTTTTCACAGAAAACTGTTGCCTCTGATTATCAAACATAAAACCTTACTGATCAGCAGCCTTTTGGTTTTTATCATGCTGCTGACTTTTTGCGGAAAAGACACTGATGACCCGGATATTTATAAACCTACCCCTTATATCATTCATATTCCGGAATATTTCCCCACGAAACTGAATATTCCTGAAGATAATCCCATGACGGAAGAAGGTGTTTTGCTGGGGCGGTATTTATTTTATGACGGGCGCCTTTCCGGGAGAACCCATTCTGATTCGCTCATGAGTTGCGGAACCTGTCACCTTCAAGCGAGGTCTTTTGAATGTGGTATTGACCATTCATTATTCACAGGTGGCACCACCTATGGCCTGACTGGTATTCAAACACCACACTACATGATGCCTTTGATCAACCTTGTTTTTAACCATAACGGCTATCTGTGGAATGGTGCAATACATCCAGTTAACCAGGATCCATCGAAACGTCGCCTGGAAGATCTTGCCTGGATGGGTGTGGCCGCCCCGCACGAGATGCATGGTGATACCAACCGTACCGTGGCATTATTACAGAGCCTGCAGGGTTATCCTCAGCTTTTTTACAAAGCCTTCGGCTCGGAAAAGGTGACAATGGAAAATACCGGTAAAGCGATTGCTCAGTTTGTCAGGACACTGATCTCGGCAAATTCCAGATTCGACCGCTACCTGCGGGGTGAATTACAACTGACACAGGAAGAACTCAGTGGGTATGTGTTGTTTATGACCGAGGAGGGAGCGGATTGTTTTCATTGTCATGGAGGAGCCGGGGTACCCTTGTTCACCACCAACCAGTATTATAATAACGGGAAGGATACCATTTTCAATGATTTGCGCGACCGTTTTGCCATCACTGGCGATATGCGCGACAAGGGAGCTTACCGCGCCCCTACCCTGCGCAATATTGAATATACTGCACCATACATGCACGATGGCCGCTTTTTCACACTCGAAGAAGTTATTGATTTTTACTCTCATGGTGTAAAAATGTCCCCTTATGTTCATCCGCTTATGCATCATGTGGGCCGGGGAGGTGTGCAACTTACTCCCAAACAAAAACAAGACCTTCTGGCATTTATCAAAACGCTGCGAGACGATGAATTCCTGGTCAATCCGGAATTTTCAAAGCCTTCGGTCTTTCCTGACGGATCAGTACAATGATGCTGTCTGAATTTTAAATTTACCCATGAAAAAAGTTATTGCAACGGAAAAAATACCTGTGAAAATGTGGCTGGATGAAATCGAGCCGGAAGCAATGAAACAGGCTCTCAACCTGGCCAACCTGCCATTTGCTTTCCGGCACATCGCTTTGATGCCCGATGCTCATGTCGGTTACGGAATGCCCATTGGCGGAGTACTTGCCACTCGCGGTGTGATAGTTCCAAACGCTGTGGGCGTTGATATAGGTTGCGGTATGTGCGCAGTAAAAACGAATCTGGAATCCATTCGCACCGGAACGCTCAAAGACATTTTGAAAGGAATTTATACGCTTGTTCCTCTCGGGTTCGATCATCATAAAAATGCACAGGATGAGAATCTTATGCCTTCCATTGAAAACCTTGTGGCGAATGGCGTAGTGGAACAGCAGTACAATGCAGCTCTCAAACAACTGGGAACCCTGGGCGGAGGCAATCATTTTATCGAAATCCAGAAAGGTTCTGATGGCTACATTTATATCATGATTCACTCCGGAAGCCGCAATATCGGGCTAAAAGTTGCCGAGTATTATAACAAGCTGGCCAAACACTTCAACAAAATGTGGTATACTTCGGTGGATGAAAAGAACGATCTTGCTTTTTTTCCCATTGAAGCAAAAGAAGCCAAAAACTACATGAATGAAATGCGGTATTGCATAGATTTTGCCTTTGCAAACCGAAAACTGATGCTCGAAAACATCGTTTCCGTCTTTGTAAAACACTTTGGCAAGGATTTCAAAACTGAAAATTTCATCAACATCGCACATAATTATGCTGTATGGGAAAACCATTTCGGAACCAGTGTCATCGTTCACCGCAAAGGTGCAACAAGTGCCAGAAAAGATGAGTTGGGCATTATTCCGGGATCGCAGGGAACGAAAAGCTACATTGTCAAAGGCAGAGGCAATCCCGAAAGTTTTGAAAGCTGTTCGCACGGGGCCGGACGAAAAATGGGCCGCAAGCAGGCTATTCGTGATCTCAGTCTTGAAAAGGAAACTGCCTTCCTGAATGAACAGGGCGTGTTACATGCGCTTCGCAATCCATCAGACCTGGAGGAAGCTCCCGGTGCCTATAAAAATATTGACGAAGTCATGGAAAATCAGCAGGACCTGGTGGAAATTGTTGTTGAGCTAAGTCCTCTTGCTGTAATTAAAGGATAGATTACCTTCCACATCAGGTGTATGTTGAGGAAGGTAATCACTGATATTATCCACGCAGCTTAATCTTCGTCGCCTTCCTGTTCTTCGTAAGCTTTCAGCAAGGCCGTTTGCACATCGGGAGGCACCTGCTGATACTCGGCAAAGCGTAATCCGTAGGTGGCACGCCCACTTGTGATAGAACTTAGCGAAGTAGAGTAGCGGTTCATTTCGGCGAGAGGAACCCTGGCCTTGATTTTCTGGTAATTGCCTTCGCTTTCCATGCCCATGATTACGGCACGGCGTCCCTGCAGATCAGTCATCACATCACCCATCTTTTCTTCCGGCACAATGACTTCCACATCATAAATAGGTTCAAGGATCTTAGGACCGGCATTTTTGAAAGCTTCTTTAAAAGCGTTTCGTCCGGCAAGCTTGAAAGAAATTTCATTGGAGTCAACCGGGTGCATTTTCCCATCGTAAATATACACTGCAATATCGCGGGCATAGGAACCCGTAAGGGGCCCCTGTTCCATCTTTTCCATGATCCCTTTAAGGATGGCCGGCATAAAGCGTGCATCAATGGCACCTCCCACAATACAGTTGTTGAAGATCAACTTACCACCCCAGGACATTTCATGTTCTTCGGTGCCACGAACCGGGAATTCCGTAGGTTTCTGCATATCTTCCGTATAGGGCTGGATGAGCATATGCACTTCCCCAAACTGACCGGCACCGCCTGATTGCTTCTTGTGGCGGTAGGTTGCTTTCGCCTGTTTTGTTATTGTTTCGCGATAAGGAATTTTGGGTGCAATAAAATCAATGGGAATTTTGTCAATGGTTTCAATATGCCATTTGGCAATATTCAGGTGAAGCTCACCCTGTCCTTCAAGGATAAGTTGCCTTAATTCCTTTGACTGCTGTGCAATGAGGGTCGGGTCCACTTTGTTCATTTCGTTCAGGATGGTTCCGAGTTTTTCATCGTCGGTGGAAGACTTGGCCTTCACAGCCATCCTGATCTTAGGTTCGGGATATATGATCGGTTCGATCATATCATCTGAATTCTTTGGCGAATTGAGCGTTTGGTTTGTACGGACACTTTTTAACTTGATGGCTGCTCCAAAGTCGCCGGCCACGATTTTTTCCACTTTTTCACGGTTCTTGCCTGCAATGGCGAATAACTGTGTAAGCCTTTCCTTGTTACCCGATTTTCCGTTTATCATGTCGGAACCTTCAGGAATTTCGCCGCCATACACCTTGAAATAGGAAACTTCGCCCAGGTGAGGCTCAATGCTTGTTTTGAAGATAAAAGCAGTAGGCATGTCGGCAGGATTACATTTCAGTTCTTTACCTCCGACAGTTCTTGCGGGCGGTACTTCGTTCGGAGCTGGAAGGGTGCTGATCATAAAATCCATCAACAGGTCAATTCCCTTGAAAGGTTTGGCGGCCACACACATTACGGGAAACAATCCACGATTGACAATTCCCAGTTTCAAACCGCGTTGCATTTCTTCTTCTGTAAGGGTACCGTTTTCAAAGAAAATTTCCATCAGCGCTTCTTCATTTTCAGCGGCGCTTTCCACGAGGGCGGCATGAAGTTCTTCGGCCCTGTCTTTTTCCGATGCCGGAATTTCGTGAACTTCGGGCTTCCCGCCATCCGGATACCGGATCATCTTCATTTTCATCAGATCAATGATGGAGTCGAAGCTAAGACCTTCGTTTACAGGATATTGTAATACGGTTACGCTGTTTCCGAATTGCTGCTTGAGTTGACGGAGGGTTTCCTCAAAACTCGATTTTTCATGCTCCAGATGATTGATGGCAAACACTACGGGGGTATTGTATCTGCTGGTGTGTCTCCAATGAATTTCGGTTCCCACTTCAATTCCATTCTGAGCATTTACTACCATTACAGCCGAATCGCAGACACGCAGGGCGGCAACTACCTCACCAACAAAATCATCAAAGCCGGGATTGTCTATTAAATTGATCTTGTGGCCTTTATATTCTGAATAAAGAACTGTTGATGAAACTGAGTTCTGGCGTTCGAGTTCAATTTCGCGGTAATCGGACACTGTATTCTTATCATCTACCGATCCCCGCCGGTTGATCAGCCCACCGTGAAAAAGAATGGATTCCGAAAGGGTTGTTTTCCCTGACTTGGCACTTCCGATCAGGGCAACATTTCTGATTTCATTGGTTTTATATACCTTCATTGTTGCATGAGTTAAAGATGAATGACTTTTCTGAAAAAGGCTGCAAAAGTATTAAAAAGTGCTGAAAGCACAAACCCTGTTCCTTGAACTTACGGTTTATCATTTTCTTTATCAGGTTTGCCAAATTTCCGGTGCCACGGCAGGACATGTACGCTCATCAACAATAATTACCGGGTATCCGGGCATGGCTACATCGCTTTATGTTTAAGTGTTACGAAGATGCTGTTATCAAGCGAATTGGATGCAAATAACAAAGCCTGAATATCTTCGTAATTTATTGTATTGTACTCCGAAAGTATTTCAGAAATATCTGCACCCGAAGCCAAAAATCCTAGAATGTAGCAGGCTGAAAGCCGTGTTCCCTCTATAACTGGTTTACCGGCTAAAACTACCGGATTAATTTCTATACTGTCGGGAAGTTGTTATGTGTTTATATCGCTGCATTATTTTTATTGTTAATTATTACTGAGGCCAGTTTATAAAGTATTAAATTGCTCATTTTTAGCATTTTTACATCTATCCCTTAATGGAAAACGCTTCAATTCATAATTATACAAAAGTCCACTTGAGGGGATTCAGGGGTGATAGAGCTTTTTAGACCAGGCTCAATAATTACTAATACCTGTATATAAAAGGTCATTGATCTTTATTAGTGATCTAATAAATCTTCCATTCACCCCACAATCCTACTTTTGTTATTTTTGCTACACTAAATTCTGTTGTTATGAAAAAGTTTAGCCTGATTTCTATCGCATTCATTATCTGTTATTTAACCTTTTTACCAGCTTGTTTCCCGCCTTTTGAACCCAAAGAACCGGCTGTCAGGCCTGACACCACGATCACAGATACTGTCAGGCCAGCTCCTGAAATCCCGACAGAAACAACTATTCCGGTTTCAATCAGTGAACAGGCAATGATGGCCACACTGTTTCAGCAGCGGGCGGCAGAATACCGGGCATTATGTTACCAGGCATTCAATATGGCACGCATCGTGCTCGAGCGCGACCTGCGCGACGAATCGGTGATCCTTCCCCGTGCCGTCATTGTTGATATTGACGAAACCATGCTCGATAACAGCCCGCACAGCTCCAAATGCATTGAAAAGGCCACTTCTTACCCTGCATACTGGGATGAATGGTGCGAACTTGAAAAAGCCCGCGCCGTTCCGGGTGCGCTGGAATTCATGAAACTCGCACGGAATTATGGTGTTGCATTATATTACATTTCAAACCGTAAAGAACTACTCAAAGAAGCCACCATGAGCAATTTGCGTAAACTTGGCTTCCCTCAGGCCGAAGATGCCAATGTTATCTTAAGGACAGCAGAATCAGGTAAAGAAAACAGGCGGAAAGCAGTGGCATCTAACCATCATATTTCAATGTTGATAGGCGACAACCTGGCAGATTTTTCCGATATATTTGAACATAAAAATGTTACTGACAGGGCTCAGATTACCGATAGCCTGCGCAATGAATTCGGAAGGAGGTTCATTCTGCTTCCGAATGCCATGTACGGCGATTGGGAAAATGCGCTTTATGAATACAATTTCACCCTCAGTGATTCGGCGAAAATGTCTATGCGCAGGGGTTGGCTGGAATCTTTCTGAGAAATCATGTAAAAAAATGAACGCCGTCAGGATGTTGAAATACTGACGGCGTTTGATCCAAGTTTTACAGCAATTTACAATGCTGGTTTTTAATGCATACCAAAAAAACTAATTTCTTTCGACGATTTGTGGTCAATTGACTTCAATTTCAAAAGGTATTCTTGCCTGGATGCCCTGAAAGCTGGCGGCATTTTTAAGATATTGATAATATGTGTAATATTCACCCATCTCAGCCTTTACGGCCCTTTTCACGCCGCTTCCCTGAAGGTCTTCCATAAGCATGGTAAAGAAATCTTTCTGTTCAGGCAGTTCCGTTACACGCCAATCTGAAAGCTCAGCGAGTTCGGCGGCAAGTGCAATGGCATCATTCAGACCCCCGAGTTTATCCACCAATCCGTTTTTCAATGCATCAGTCCCAATCCAGATACGACCCTGGCCGATAGCATCTACCTGTTCTTTGGTCATGTTGCGACCATTGCTTACATGTGTGATGAAAACCTCATAAATATTGTCAATCATCCTGCGCATGATTTCCTTTTCCTGTGCATTCATGGGTCGGTCAAACGGTACAAAATCAGCGTACTCATTAGTCAGGACATGATCAAAAGTAACGCCAAGTTTATTATTAAAAAACGCTTTCATATTCGGTATTACACCGATCACGCCAATGGAACCGGTGATGGTGGAAGGTGTAGCTACAATTTTATTTGCCCCGCATGCGATATAGTATCCACCCGAAGCAGCCACATCACCAAAAGAAGCAACTACCGGTTTTTCTGCTTTGGCGAGAAGTATTTCACGCAGGATCACATCAGAAGCCAGGGCACTTCCACCACCTGAATTTACCCGAAATACAATGGCTTTCACATTCTTATCTTCCCTGGCTTTTCTGATGGTGGCTGAAATATGCTCCGAACCAATGGTAGCCTCATCTCCCTCGCCGGGAAGTATGTTACCCTGTGCAAAAACAACTGCAATTTTGTTACGAGAGCGGGGTTTCCCTTCGTGCGGTGCCGGTGCATTCATGTATTTATCTATCTCCATCAGATTCAGTTCGTCCTCTTGATTGATGTCGAGCCGGCTTTTCAAATCAAGCAGTAACTGATCTTTATAACAAAGAGCATCAACCAGTTTATGATCAAAGGCATCCTGTGCATTTTCAATGGCAAATTTATCAGCCATTGCATTGAGGTCTTCCACAGTCAGATTACGTGATGCAGCAACTTTTTCGAGGATCTGTGCCCAGGCGTTATTCACATAAGCGCCAAGCTGTTCACGGTTGGCATCAGTTAGTTTGTCAAAGATTAGTGGATCGGCGGCACTCTTGTATTTACCATAACTTACCACCTGTGGCTCAATATCAAGTTTTTCAAGCATGCCTTTCAAAAACACTGCGCGGGCTGTAAGTCCCTTCATTTCAAACATTCCTTCCGGATTCAGATAAATCTTGTCGGCAACGGTTGCAAGGCAATATGAGGTTTGAAAATACATTTCACTGTAACTGATAATGAACTTACCGCTTTCTTTAAACTTTTCAAGCGACTCGCGAATTTCTCCAAGGGTGCTTAGTCCGGCGGGAATCATGGTAGGTTCAAGTAGGATGCCGGCGATGTTAGGATCTTTACCTGCTTTTTCAATATTTTTGAGTATCTCATTCAAGCCCGGATTTGTTTTTAATCCAGAGAAATTGAAGGAAGCAAAGGGGTTCATTGGATTCCGGTCCATAATCGGCTGATCCAGCGTTAGATGCAAGACGGTTTTTGGTTTTACAACAGTTTGTTCTTTCGAAAGTGAAGCAATGGAAGCAATCATTCCGATACCGATGAAAAGCAGGATAATACCACCGATCAGAAAGCCTAACAAAGAAGCAAACATGAATTTAAAGAACTGTTTCATACTGATTTGATTTTAAGTGATTAAATACATGGGACTCTACTGGTTTTTCAGTTGCCGAAAGTAATAAGATTTATTTGTTTGGAAAAACAACAGAGAAAATATTTATTAAGTGAACAATTGTAATTTTGGCCTTTTAATTTGATCATGCCTGATAAAGTCTATCTGCTTCTTGGCAGTAACCGGGGAAACCGTAACGAAATGCTTTCAACTGCAATAAAATTGATTGAAAAACAGATCGGTAGGATCATAAAATCTTCTTCGGTTTATGAAACTGCTCCCTGGGGCTTTTCTGATAATGTATTTTTTCTGAACCAGGTTGTCTGTGTTGAAACGCTCTATGATCCTTTTCTCATTTTAGACCGGGTACTGGAAATTGAAACGGCAATAGGACGCATCAGAACCACAAAAAATTACAGCAGCCGTAATATTGACATAGATATTTTGTTTTACAACAATCGGGTCATTCAAAATGAAAGACTTGAAATTCCTCATCCACGCATGCACCTTCGTAATTTTGCATTAATTCCTATGGTCGAGGTTGCCGGAGATTTTATCCATCCGGTGCTGACCAAAACCATGTATGACCTGCTGGCCGAATGCATTGATAAGAAAGAAGTCCGGCTTTATAAACCTGAGAAAGCAGCACAAACAGCATAATACATGAGATCAGAAGTTATACCTTATAAT
>CAYQRU010000060.1:0-21480 GCA_964419945.1 uncultured Bacteroidales bacterium
ATGAGTTTTAATACCAAAATTAAGTTTCCAGGTAGCAGCTTCCCATTTTAATGATACCCGGAATTTGAAACAGATAGTCCGTTTCTGGTAGTCTGTATCATTGCATCATGCATATAGTGCAACTATGGAGTATTTTTGAGATATAATGGTTCGGGAAATACATGACTACATCACATTTTCAACAACTTATTTATTTCCCTGTGTAATTGGTCGGCACGAATACCTTTGTCGAGAAAAAGATCGGCTTTGATCCATTGACGGTCACTTTCGGAATATACATCGAATATCATCCCGGATTCAGCAGTTACAGCAGTGGCAATGATAATGGGTACATCCGGATACTTACGTTTCATTTTATAAGCAAGAATGAAACCGCTATCCTCGTTTTCCATCATCAGGTCAAAAATGGCAAGGTTTGGTTTGAACGAATCAATTATTCGCTCGGCTTCGTGCTGGCCTTCGGCAGTAACCACCTCAAAACCAAACCCCTGTATTTTTAACTGCATCTGATACAGATAATCCATATCATCGTCAACTATCAATACTGTTTTTTTCATATCTTTCATTTATAGAAATTTTTATTTCAGGATTATCATTTTACTTTTTGATTTTCAAAGGACTGACAACAAGTAATCAGTTATATTTCAATGCATTTGTCATTATTTCATCATTTCCTCATTCCTTTATATGTAAGCTGCAGGTATGTTTTTCTATACCACTGCAATTTGAGAACTGGATAATGCAGTTCGTTATATTTCTATCTGGTAAACCTTCCAACTTGTCAGAAGTCTCCTGCATGTTGAACACTACGCCTGAGTCACTGCATCGGATCCGACAGGCCATAAATGTTTGAATCAGTTGTTTTTGGGGGTGCATTGCATCAAAGTTATTCAATTCTGTGTCTGGGTAATCTTATTTTAAATGTGGTACCGGTAGAGCCGGCAGCCGGATCGGCGTTAGAGCTAACCGTCACATCACCTTTATGCATTTTCACAATTCCATAAATAATTGAAAGCCCCAAACCGGTTCCTTTACCAATGGGCTTGGTTGTAAAAAACGGTGTAAAGAGCTTGCCAATGTTTTCTTTTGCGATTCCGGAACCAGTGTCACTTATCTCAAACACTACATCGCTTCCGGCTGATCTCATTTCGATTTTTATTTTTCCACCTTCGGGCATGGCGTCAATTGAATTTTTAATCAGGTTCGAGAAAACCTGCGTCATCTGATCTCTGTCAACCATGGCCATCGAATCCTCTTCGAGGAGTTGTATCTCTACAGATACATTTGGAGGAACCACTACCGACGAAACACTGTTTCTGATGAGCGTATTCAGATCAATTTCTGTGAAGTTCACCTGGTTCTTACGTGCAAAGTTAAGTAATCCACCAACGATTTTTTTACAGCGATCAGCCTGATCAACAATCAACTGCAGATCTTGTTTGATGTTTTCATTTTGTTCCAGTTCATCCTTCAGGATGTTGCTGTACATGGTGATTACACCCAGCGGATTGTTCAATTCATGAGCAATTCCTGCCGACAGTTGGCCCAGACTTGCCAGTTTTTCTGATTGTTTCAGGGCTTCCTGTGCATTCGCAAGCTTTTCGTTAGATATATTTAATTCCCTGATGTAATTATGCAACTTTTCGATGGTATAAGGCAGGCACATTTCGTTCTCAGCAAGGCCATTGATGATGGCCACTGCGTGGTCAACACAGGATTCATATCCACAGGCGGCACAATCAAGGTGATCTTTTTCAGAAAACTTTCCCATACGGTGAAGTACAGGCTCAATTTCTTCCCTTGAAGGCCTGCGCATACTGCGGTCTGATGGACTAAATTTCCTGCGCAGATCAAGCTTTGAGTACTCAGCAATATCTTTATTCCATTGCTCCCTGTCAAGGTTACCAAGTTTGTTAGCTGCATATCTGCTTACTTTACTCCTTTTCTCAAAACGGCGCGCCGTGGAAGCAAAATACGGATACGGCGACATGCCGGGACCCATGATACATCCCTCGCAACAAAGTAGTTCGAGGTGATTATCCTGTATATAACCCCCTTCAAATTCCCTGATAGCTTCCTGAAAAGCGCTTCTGCCTTCGGCTATGATAATATTCCCTTCAAGAATGTTTTCTTCCATGTCCATGGTTTGAAGAAGTCCCCTGCTGATTGGGAAAACAGCTCCTTTGCCGCTATGTGGAGGATCGAAATCAGAGGGCAAAGTATTTTCAGGTTTGATATCCATCCGGTCAAACAATTGCCTGAGTTCCCTGAAAGAAACAGCGGCATCAATTTCCGATGATTCATCTTTCTTTGCAATACATGGACCAATGAAAACCACCTTAATATCCTCTCCCAGTTTTTTCCTCATCACTCTTTCCATAGCTACCATCGGTGAAACTACCGGTGTAAGGAAAGGAACCAGATTAGGGTGGTAGTACTCAATAAATGAAACAATGGCAGGGCAATCAGATGAAATTTTTGCTTTGTCACCCGGATTACGGAGGTGTTTCTTATACTCGCGTGCCACCAGGTCGGCACCAAAGGATACTTCGACCACCTGACTGAATCCCAGTTTACGGATCATACCAGCCAGTACCATATGATCAAGATCTTCGAATTCAGCAGGGAAACTAGGTGCTACCATAGCCACGACCTGCTTATTACTTCCAAGTAATTCAGTAACATATTGGCTGTCGTTTCTGAATACTTTTGCATCCTGGCTGCAAACCTTTATGCAGTTACCACAAAGGATACACCGTTCATCCAATACCTCTGCCTGCCCATTAATAATCTTTATGGCTTTGGCTGGACATTCCCGCACGCAGGTATAGCAAACCCTGCAACGTTCCCTGATGGTATATACTATTTTTGATTGTTTAGCCATTATTTTCGATTAAGAATTGAATATCCGTCAAAGATTCATTTCTCTTACAACAAAACCTCCCTTTTGTGATAACCTGTGTGCAGCAATGTTTTACAGATTTCGCTTCCGGGTTCCTTTAAGAATAAATGATACAAATCCAGAGCCATCGGATTTTTATGAGCTGTCTTAATTGATTCTTTCTCATCAATATCATAAAGTGCCCTTGTTCTTGCTTTGACTGAGGCAGGATTGGCGGGAACAGGCTGGCCGCCACCATTTACGCAACCACCCGGACAAGCCATTACTTCCACAAAATGGATATCATTTTTTCCGGCTAGTATGTCATTTAACAACTCTTTTACATTGACCATTCCACTGATAACAGCAAAACCCAGTTCATACTGACCTATAATGCATTTAAATTCTTTCCTTCCCTTACTCTGCCGCGCTTCTGTTAGCCTGAACTGTGTCATTTCCTTACCGGTAATTCTGTAATACAATGTGCGAACCAGGGCTTCTGTAACCCCACCACTGGCGCCGTATAATTTTCCCGCTGAACTACGCATACCCATAGGCATATCAGGCAGTTCTGACTCGTTATGATGAATATCAATCCCATTCAACCGGATGAGTTTGACAAGTTCACGGGTGGTCAGCACCGCATCCACATCGGTTATGCCTTTGTGGGTCATTTCGTCGCGCTGTGCTTCAAATTTCTTGGCAGTGCATGGCATGACCGAAACAGAATAAATATTTTCAGGCTTTAATCCTTCACTTTCAGCATAATGACTTTTCAGGATGGCACCCATCATTTGCTGTGGAGATTTGCATACCGACATATGTCTGATCATTTCGGGATTATACTGCTCAATGTATTTAACCCATGCAGGGCAGCAGCTTGAAAACATGGGCAGGTTTTCACTCGTTTCCAGTCTCTTTATGAACTCACTGGCCATTTCGAGAATGTTCAGATCAGCAGCGAATGAAGTGTCAAATACTTTATGAAAACCGATTCTGCGCAGTGCTGCATTCAACAGGCCGTTGATATCTTTTCCGGCTTTTAATCCGAATTCCTCAGCAAGTGTCACCGAAATGGCAGGTGAATAATGAATCACTACATGCAGATTGGGATTATGCAACGATTCCTGAAGCTCAGGAAAATGTGTTTTTTCATGAAGAGCACCGGTTGGGCACACCATGATACATTGACCGCAGGCAATACAGTTAGAAAGGTTAAGTGGTTTTTCGATTGCGGTTGAAATACAGGCACGATCACCTCGGCGGATGAAATCCAATGTGGATATCCCGATGACTTCCTCACAGATCCTCACGCAGCGTCCGCAAAGAATGCATTTTTCCGGATCACGAACGATACTTGGACTGGATGGGTCGGTTTTATGTTTATTCCTTTTTCCTGCGAACCTGCGTTCAATTACATCGAGCTCCGATGCAAGTTTTTGAAGTTCGCAATTACCATTTCTGACACAATAAAGGCAATCGTCGGGGTGGTTGGCAAGCAACAATTCAAGATTTGTTTTGCGCGCTCTGATCACCTTAGGGCTATGGGTTTGAATTTTCATCCATTCTTCTACGGGATGAGAACACGCAGGAGCAAGATCAGGTCTCCCTTCTACTTCAACAACACACATACGGCAGGCGCCGGTAGGAGTAAAACCTTCCATGAAGCATAGGGTGGGTACATGAATACCGTTACGTGATAAGGTTTGCAGGATGGTTTCACCTTGACGCGCCCTGATGGTTTTATTATTAACCTCAATATCAAAAAACATGGTGTAAAGTTTCTGGTGTTATCTAATAAAAATTGCACTGAATCTGCATACATCATAACAGATACCGCAACCTGTGCATTTTTCTTCAATGATGAAATAAGGATTAAGGGGAGTGCCGATGATGGCACTTACCGGGCATTTGCTTTCGCATGCGGTGCATCCCGTACACATACCGGTATCAATAAAATATGTACGCAGGTTTTGACATACACCTGCACGACATTTACGCTCAAAAATATGCTCTTCATACTCTTCCCTGAACCATTTCAATGTGCTCAGGATTGGATTTGGAGCGGTCTTTCCAAGCCCGCACAGGGAAGTGATTTTGATCACCTCAGCAAGGCTTTCAAGTTGCATCGCTCCTTTAAAGCGACCCAGGGTGTCAAAACTTGTTTCATTGACGGGATGACGTGTAATATTTTCGATGATTTCAGTCATGCGCCGTGTACCTTCACGACATGGAATACATTTTCCGCAACTTTCCTTTTTCATAAACCCGATAAAAAACTTTGCTGTATCCACCATGCAGGTATTTTCATCCATGACTACCATTCCGCCAGAGCCCATAACAAGGCCTTGCTTCTCCATTTCTTCATAATCAACAGGTATATCAAGCATTTTCTCAGGTAGGCTAAACCCTGACGGGCCGCCCAGGTGCAGTGCTTTGAATGATTTATTATTCCGGATGCCTCCTGCAATGTCAAATACAATTTGCCTGAGGCTAATTCCGAATGGGGCTTCTATCAACCCTGTGTAATTTACCTTACCCGAGACAGAAAACACCTTTGTACCTTTGCTGGCTGCTGTTCCGTTTTCTGCAAACCATTGAGGGCCCCGGTTGAAGATTGCAGGTAAGTTTGCCAGGGTTTCCACATTATTAACAACTGTGGGTTTATCGAACAATCCTCGTTGAGTAGGGTAGGGAGGTTTATGATGAGGCATAGCTCGCTTTCCCTCCAGGCTGCTTATGAGTGCAGTTTCTTCTCCGCAAATATAGGCTCCTGCGCTACTGCGCAGCATAATATTTAATTTCACACCACTCCCCAGAATATTGTTTCCCGTAAGTCCGGATTCACGTGCCTGTTCCAGAGCGTTGCTTATGCTTTTGAACGCTTTTTCATGGGATTTGCGAATATGAATGTAGGCTTTTGTCGCTCCGACAGCATAAGCAGCAATAGAAATTCCTTCGATGATGAGATGGGGATCACTCTCCATGACGATTCGATTCATAAAAGCTCCCGGATCGCTTTCATCACCATTGCAAATAAGATATCGTTGGTCGCTGCTATGTTCGCGCGCCAGTTTCCATTTTAGCCCGGTAGGAAATCCCCTTCCTCCACGTCCGCGAAGACCACTTTTTTCTACCACTTCACATACTTTTTCAGGCGTGTAACTGTTGATGGCCTTCAAAAATGACCGGTAACCTCCTTTGGCAATATATTCGCCAATGCTTTCCGGATTGTTAATACCACAGTTTGTCAGTACAATTCTTTTTTGAAACCTGAAAAATGGATGTTGATCAAGAAAAGGTACATTCTCCCATGGTTCGTGTAATTTGCCCCGGTATTGACCAACAATTCTGAGATCTGGGATAGTGTGATGCAATAGGTCGCCTAAAAGTGTTTCTACATCAGATGGTGACACATTTGCGAAAGAAAGGCGGGGCTTGCCCGGGAGTTGAATATCAACGATGGGTTCGGCACTGCATAAGCCAATGCAACCCACTTCTGTAATGGTAGCATCAATATTATGTTTTGCCAGGTATTCCCGGATTGCTTTAAGCGTTTTGAATGCACCTGCAACAATTCCACAACTTGCAGTACCTATGTATATGACAGGGCGGTCAACCTTGTCTTGACGTAACATGGCAAGTATTTCATTCTCTTCTGCGCTGAATGCCGGGTTTGGATCAAGCAGCAGGCGTTTTACTAACCACTCTTCCGTGAATAAACTTATTGGCTTCATGCTTCCTTTATTTTCTTTTTGCATTCATCAATGATTTGTTTCAGACCGGCATCATCAACTTTGGAGTAGAATTCATGGTTAATTCTTATCAGAGGCGCTGAATCACAAGCACCCAGACAACTCACTACTTCAAGTCTGAATATTCCGTCGCGCGTGATTTGACCTGCCTTAATTTTTAGTTCTTCTTCAAGTAATTTTAATATATTTCCGGGGTTAGCTACATGACAGGCTGTACCATTGCATAACCTGATATGATATATTGGTTTTCGCTCAAAGTGAAAAAAATCATAAAAGGTTGCCACTCCATATATTTTGCTTGCCGGGAGCTTTAAAAGGCGGCTGACTTTGATGATTGCTTCTTCCGAAATAAATCCATGTTCTTCCTGTATAATCTCGAGGATGGGAATAAGGTTGTCGCGTTGGGAACCTGTATACTTTTCTAAAATGGCTTCTATTTCCATGCTAAATAATACTTAAATACTAATAATCAGCAATATGTGTCAGATTTCATTATGACAACCTGGTTTTAATGATCGGGTCAATATTCCTGTTCCATTAGTCATGAATCAATGGTATCAAATTATATCCCAGGTATTATGATCAAAAAAATCGGAGCCAGATACCCGCTTTTTGCCGACAAAGATACTTATTTGTTATTTATTTCACATTGTGAAAATAATAACATTAACACATTGAAAAAATGATTTGAGTGGTTTGTTTAGAGGCTTCTTTAAGAATTGAAGAGGTAAATTTCTGAGGGATAGACAATTGAACCGAGGTACAGCCCTGCAGCAGGTACTGACATTCCGGCAAGCCGCCGGTCACCGCTTTCAATAATTTTTCGAAATTCGGCGACTGAAATTTTGCCTCGTCCTATTTCAGTGAGGGTTCCAACGATAGCTCTGACCATATTGCGAAGAAAGCGATTGGCTGTGATGGAAAATATCAGCAGGTCGTTGTCCGTTACCCAGGATGCCTGCGTAATATTGCACCGGTAATTGCTGGCTTGGTTATGCGTTTTTGTAAAACAACCAAATTCATTGTATTCCAATAAGATATGTGCTCCCTGTTGCAAGAGCTCAATTTGTAAAGATTGTTTATTGAACCATGCGCGGTTGATAAGGAAAGGATTTTTATGACGGCTGATGATATATTCATATTTCCGGGAAACAGCACTGAACCTTGCGTGTGCACCGGAAGATACCTGAAATATGTCATAAACGGCTATATCAGGGGGTAATAATCCGTTAAGACTATAGCGTAGTTTGTCAAGTTTATCCGGATCGAGATTTTCAAAAAAATCAAAGTGAGCAAAAAACTCACGGGCATGAACACCCGCATCAGTACGTCCGGACCCATGCACGCAAACAGCTTGCTTTAGGATCGTAGAAAGAGATTTATTTACAACTTGTTGCACAGTAATACCATTGGGCTGTACTTGCCAGCCGCAATAGGCAGTACCATCAAAAGCAAGCCGGATAAAATATCTTTGCATGGGTGAATATTTTGCTAAATCAGAGCCTTAGTGATGTATTGAAATATTGTAATGAGGTGCCATTTAGATATCTGGTTACAATTTTATGCCGGATTCTCCTTACTCTATTTAATACTGAGAGTGACAACTAAGAATGATTTCCTGATCAACGGATTGTGAATCCATGCTATTTTCAGTGGCAGGTTAACAGATTTACCAGCCTCGATCACACGTTTCATGCTGATACCAATATTTGTAAAACCTTTTTTTGTTCCATGATAATAACCCACATCCGGGGTATAGCCACAAAATAGCTCCATATCAATGGTTTTGAAACTTTTCATCCAGGCTAATTCAAAATAAACAGAATTTGATGGATCGTTGCCATATAAATTATACGCACCCAATATGCGAAAAGGTATTTTATCAGTTCCGGTGAATTCAGCCATCAGTTCAAATACATGTGATGTATGATGCTTCCTGAAATCAAAATAGTGTATATTGCTATCCAGATCATCGAAATAGAGATAATCATTCAATGTGAAGCGAATATTTTTTATTTCGTAACTCAGATACAGATCAACCTCCTGAAATTCAAAAGGGTGTAAAGTTGTGGAACCCCATGTTCCCAGAGCAAAGTTACCATAAGCAACTTGCATGAATGGCTGAACCGAGATACCCGGAGAAAGTGCCAACCCTCGCCAGAAATAACGTGAGGTCAAATCCATACCTGACGACAGATTGAGTTTTTCAGGTTCCTGGTTTGGTGAAGTAAGCGGGGAGGCAGAAAATGAATGAAATACCAGGCAAAGCACAAGAGGGAATGTTAACAACTTTTTCATAACATGCTCAATGTTAAATCTGAATGTAAAAGTATCACATTTTTTCATGATGACTTTAATTTTATTACTTTCGCATTTTTTACGAACCCTATCAACATCGTAATGAATTTATTACTCAGAATTCTAATTACTTCAATATCAGCAGTTGTCGCTGCATATATCCTGCCTGGTGTTGACCTTGCTGATTTCTCGACAGCCATAATTGTTGCAGTTGTTCTGGCCTTGCTGAATGCAATCCTGAAACCTATCCTTGTAATCCTGACCATTCCCATCACGATATTCACTTTCGGGTTGTTTCTGCTGGTGATCAATGCAGGCATGATCATGCTGACCAGTCATTTCATCAACGGTTTTGAAGTGAATGGATTCTGGTATGCGCTGCTTTTCAGTATAGTGTTGTCAGTCATATCTTCATTACTTGGAATTGAAAATACACGCAGGCGTCCTGAAGGCAACTAAAGACATCCATCTTCATTTGAATCTGAACCCTATGAAAAGCCGCGAAATTACATCCCTTGCCGCACTGGAGGAGATCATTGTCCGTTGCAGTTATTGCACAATGGCCATGGTGGATAAACATAATCACCCTTATGTATTGCCCATGAATTTTGGTTATGCCAATGGAGTGGTTTATCTGCATTCAGCTCCGGAAGGCAAAAAAGTTGATATTTTGCATAATAATAACCATGTGTGCCTTGCTTTTAGTACCGATCATGCGCTACGGCATCAGCATGAAGAAGTGGCATGCTCTTACAGTATGAAATACCGAAGTGTGCTTGTGTTTGGGAAGGTAGAGTTTGTTCAGGATCCGGCCGAAAAGCGCAATGTACTAAATATCCTGATGAAACAATACACAGGCCGGGATGATTTCAGGTACAATGATCCTGCTATCCGGAATGTGTTGGTTTACAAAGTTGTAGCTGACAAAATGGAGGGGCGGGCTTATGGATATTAATCACGAAGACAGCATGCTCAGAGCATGAATCTGAGTAACATGAAAGTGACGTAACCGGATTATTTCAGGTGATAATTTTTTCGGTTTTATAAAGGGCCGGGCATTACCCGCAGTTTTGAGTTTTTCTGTATTCAACAGCAACCTGTCTTGCTTTTTCATAAACCATACTGCACATCATCACTCTCACTTCGGCTCCGGGTTTCCATATCGGATTTTTTGTCCCTGAAATATCATCTTTCAGAAACGACGCAATTCCTTCAATTTCCAACAGATTTTTGACCATCCGGACCTGAAACAGGTTTCAATCATATATATCAACAAGGTTCATGACGGTGAATCTGGTCTTTGGTATGAAACAACGGAATCCAAAGCATGTTCAATGAGTAAAACTTACATGCTGATTTACAGGATGATAAGAAACCAATATTTTTTAAATCGGTATCTTCAAATTAGGCACTTTTGTAAAATCTCTCGATCGGGCAGTAAATGATTTATTAAAGAATTGATCATCAATAATCCTGCTCATTCTTCCATATTTTACTCTTAATCCAAAACCATAATCTGGATACGAGCAGTGCTTCGACTGTGCCAACAATTCCCCCTACGACAATATCAGCAGGATAATGCACACCGAGGTAAACCCTGCTGTAAGAAACCATTGCAGCCCAACTTAGCATGAACAGGGAAAGCCACCGGATTTTATTCCATAACAGCAGGCCAACAAAAGCAGCAATGGCAAAGCTGTTGCTTGCATGCGAGGAAATAAAACCATACTTCCCGCCACAACGTCCTAGTGTATACACCATTCCTTCCAAACCAGGTTCGTGGCATGGACGTAAACGCTGAAAAACATTTTTAAAAAGGTGTACAGAAACCTGGTCACTGACAGTTATGAGTAATGCAACCATGAAAATCAGGAGAAAGGCTTTCTTCCCATGAATCCTGACAAGTAAATAAAGAAGCAATGCATACAAAGGGATCCAGATATATTTATGGCTTAGCCAGTACATGATAAAATCACCTGAAGGTCCATGAATGCCATTAAGAAAAAGGAAAAGCTTTATGTCGAGTTCTTTTAGAAAATCAAGCATAGCTGTTGCTGTAAGTATAAGGATTCAATAAATTCCATAGCATATCCTTCAAACGTTGGATACCAAATCCGGCCACGGAAGAAATAAACACATGAGGCAGGTCGTGCGGTAAGTCATGCTTCATTTCTTCGATCAATTCCTTATCAATCAGGTCGGATTTTGTGAGTGCCAGCAAGCGATTTTTGTCAAGCAATTCCGGGTTGTAAAGTCTGAGCTCGTTCAGCAGGATTGCATATTCCTTCCTGATATCCGCTGAATCAACCGGAACCATAAAAAGCAGAACAGAATTTCTTTCGATATGTCTGAGAAAGCGTGTTCCAAGCCCCCTGCCTTCATGTGCGCCCTCAATAATGCCCGGAATATCAGCCATCACGAAGGAGCGCCCGTTCCGGTAAGAGACGATACCAAGATTGGGTGTAAGTGTTGTGAACGGGTAATCGGCGATTTCGGGTTTTGCTGCTGAAACCACTGAAAGTAATGTTGATTTACCGGCATTCGGAAAACCTACCAGTCCCACATCAGCTAGAATTTTCAATTCAAGCACTACCCAGCTTTCTTTACCCTCTTCGCCAGGTTGAGCAAATCGTGGAGTACGGTTGGTAGCCGATTTAAAGTGATCGTTACCCAGGCCACCTCGTCCGCCCTCAAACAAGATAATGGTTTCACCGTTTTGGGTGATTTCTGACAATAAATCTCCTGTTTCAGCATCTTTGGCCACGGTTCCCAAAGGCACTTCGATAATCACATCATCGCCTGAAACGCCTGTTCTGAGTTGTGCTCCACCACTTTCACCATGAGGAGCATGGAAATGTTTCGTATATTTAAGGTGAAGCAAAGTCCATAGTTGGCTGTTTCCACGCAGGATGATGTGTCCGCCACGTCCACCGTTACCTCCGTCAGGTCCACCACGGGCGGTCATTCGGTTGCGGATAAAGTGAACTGAACCAGCTCCTCCATTACCGGAGCGGCAAAAGATTTTAACATAATCAACAAAATTCTGATGGCTCATTTTTTTGTTTAACGAATGTTCCTGTAGGCGTACTCCACAGAGGATGAAAGCCGTTCAAAAACCTCTTTTTCATTGCCTTTACCATCCACCAACGTGTGTTTTCCCTGTTTTTTGTAGTAATCTGATACGGGAACAGTTTTGTTTTCATGCTCTTCGAGCCGGTTCACTATCAACTCGGTGGTTTTATCATAGGAACGTGCTGAGTTGGTTTTTGATCTGGCTGATAACCTTTTGATCAATTCCAACGTGGGCACCTGGATTTCAACAGCATAAGAAACACTGGAATCAAGCCGGCGTAATAAGCCGTCGAGAATATAAGCCTGTACTATGGTTCGTGGAAAGCCTTTGAATATAAAGCCATTCACATGCTGATGTGTTTTAATTTCCCTCTCAATCAGCGGAATAGCGATATCGTCGGGTACAATTTCTCCTTTTTCCAGGAAGGGTTTGGCACGTATTCCAATCTCTGTGTTGTTTTTGATTTCATTACGTAACATTGAGCCCGTTGAGATATAATAAAGGTTGAACTTTTCGGCCAGAAACTTTGCCTGTGTACCTTTGCCTGCACCCGGAGGGCCTGAAATGACCAGATTAAACCAGACTTTTTGCAGGGTTACATCAATAGCGCCGGTTAATCGTTGAAAAACATCGTCAATGGTTCCAACTCCATTGATCGGAAAATATTTACCTTTTTCCTTATAAAACTCTGCCACTGGAATAGTTTTAGCGTCGTATTCACGGAAACGGTTTTCAATGACTTCACGGGTATCGTCTGTACGGCCTTCTATCTTTCCGCGCTCCAGCATACGGTGCATTAATTCTTCGCGCGGTACCTCAAGGCTTAACATACAGGTAAGTGAAGTCCCCAGTTTCAGCAGGAGTCCTTCAAGTATATAGGCCTGAACTACTGTGCGTGGAAAGCCATCGAAAAGAATGCCGTTCGCATGAAGATTCTGTTTTATTTTATTTTCAATGATCTGTACAATAATTTCGTCCGAAACGAGACCTCCCTTCTCAATAATTGATTTGGCCTGGTTTCCGAGCATGGTATTCTCAGCTATTTCCTGACGGAGGATATCGCCTGTGGAAATGTAGGTCAGGTTATACTTTTTTACAAGCAGTTTCGACTGGGTTCCTTTTCCAGCCCCTGGAGGTCCAAACAAAGCAATATTAAGCATAAAACGGTAATTAAGAATTCAACAACTATGATTCCGGAACAACTTTATAAATATCTGGCAGGTTTCGTCCGAATCCGTCATAATCAAGCCCATAGCCAACAATAAAATCGTTTGGGATTTCCATTCCAATATAGTGAATTTTCAGATCTTTTCTCAATGCCGCGGGTTTAAGAAGGAACGTTGCGATCTTCACTTCGGCTGCTTCCAGATGCTTTAATTTGTGAACCATGTCGTCCATTGTATGGCCGGTGTCAATGATATCTTCCACCACAACAACAGTGCGGTCCTTGAGCACTTCATTCAGGCCTAAAAGTTCCCTGATCTTTTCTGTGGATTGGGTGCCCGAATATGAGGATAATCTTACAAAAGTGACATCGCAATTAACCCTGATCTTTCTCAGAAGATCGGCTGCAAAGATAAATGCACCGCTAAGGATCACAAGAAACACCGGAGTTTTACCCTCCATGTCACGGTTAATTTTTTCTGCCATTTCACCCACGGCTTTTTCTATTTTTTCCGCTGTGATGAATAATGAAAACTCTCTGTCTTTCAGTCTTATAATGCTCATCATACGATACCTGATTAAGATACTTTCGTTATTGTTCTATTGATTTTGATCCCTTAGCAGGATACCAAAATACATAATTATGCAAACCTAAGTGATTTTTTGGAAAGTAATGCAATCGGGTAAAAGATTCTTGTTTTATCGATTGGCGGAAACTATGGGGTTTACAAAAAAAAGTTATATGTTCCATTGAAATTTTACTCTCCGGAAAGCTTTAACATATACCTTTGCACATTATCAGTTACCAATTATTAAAATATGAAACCAACAGTGAGTATTATTATGGGGAGCACTTCCGACTGGCCAGTGATGGAAGATGCTGCGAAATTTTTTGAAGAGATGGAAATCCCTTTTGAAGTGAATGCCTTATCGGCACACCGTACACCCGAATTGGTCGAAGCCTTTGCAATAAATGCTTATTCACGTGGCATTCGTGTGATTATTGCAGCGGCAGGAATGGCTGCCCATCTTCCGGGTGTCATTGCTGCCATGACACCTGTTCCCGTAATAGGTGTTCCAATTAAATCAAGCCTTGAAGGATTGGATTCCATTTTTTCCATCCTTCAGATGCCGCCGGGAATACCTGTTGCTACTGTTGCCCTGAATGGAGCGCGCAATGCCGCGATTCTCGCCACGCAGATATTAGCTACAGGGGATGGCTCTCTGATGAAAAAAATCATTGATTTCAAGGAAGATCTGAAGGGAAAAGTGAAAAAAGCAAATGAAGATCTTGCGAAATACCATTTCAGGTTCAGGGTGCAGCAGCAAGGATAACTTCTTTGATTTTAGTACCATAGAATGAATGATCCTGATAAATGCTATCAGAGTTGTGTATCGTCTTCATTTTTGCTGAAAATCTTATTTTTGGCCATTTCAAAACAGGAAAATCTTAATGTTGTTACCTAATTATTTGACTGTGAAAATACAACACCTAATCATACCTCATTTTACTCAAAAAAGAGTGTACGATGTTGTTGAGACCACAGGCTGTTGTATATTTTAAAATTCAGGAGAACAATGTTACAAACAGTCTTCATTACAGGTGCTACAAGTGGTATTGGAGAGGCATGTGCATATATTTTTGCGGAAAATAAGTTTAACCTCATCATTACCGGCCGCCGGAAGGCAAGACTTGAAACTCTTGCTGAACAACTGCGTGAAAAGCATGATTCAAAAGTTTTGACTTTGTGTTTTGATGTGAGAGATCGCAATGAAACGGCCAGAAGTATTGAAAACCTGCCCGCAGTATGGCAGGATGTTGATGTTTTGATCAATAATGCGGGATTGTCGCTTGGTTTAGATCCTATTGATAAGGGTGATCCTGACGATTGGGAAACCATGATTGATACAAATATCAAAGGTTTACTTTTCGTTACACGAATGATAGTACCCGGAATGGTAAAACGCAATCGTGGTCATATTATTAACATAGGTTCTATCGCTGGCAAAGAGGTGTATCTGAAGGGTAACGTTTACTGTGCCACAAAGTTTGCTGTTGAAGCACTGACCCGGGCGATGCGAATGGATTTGCTGCATGCCGGAATAAAAGTTACACAGGTGGCACCGGGTGCAGTAAATACAGAATTTTCCACAGTCAGGTTTCATGGCAATACGGAAAATGCCAGACAGGTTTATACCGGCTTTGATCCGCTCTCAGCCAGAGATGTCGCTGAAGTAGTATGGTTTGCAGTATCACGTCCGGCACATGTCAATATTGGCGATGTTATACTCCTCCCTGCAGCGCAGGCTAATGCATCACAATTTTTCAGGAAAACAGAATAAACAGAAATTCATTAATTAATCAAAAATCACCCCATGAGCACAACTGTTACCCGTCTTTTCGACATTCTTCCATGGATGAAGGAGAATTATTCTCATAAAGTATCTGTCCTTGCCGGCAAGGAAGAAGGCAAATGGCTCTCTTACAATGTTGATCAGTACATTGCAAAAGCCAACCATGTTGCATATGCCCTGTTAAAACTTGGTATCAAACCAGGCGATAAAATTGCCACAATAACCAACAACCGACCTGAATGGAATTTTCTCGATATGGGAATCATGATGGCAGGCGCTATACATGTTCCGGTTTACCCAACTATCAGTGAATCAGATTACAAATACATTCTCACACATGCTGAGGTAAAGCTTGTATTTCTGGCCGGGAAAGACCTTCTTCGAAAAATTGAACATATTCTGCCAGAGGTTCCGGCATTAAAAGGGATTTACACTTTCCGGAAAATTGATGAACATCCTCACTTCAGCGAACTTATAGAGCTGGGTTCGATAAATCCTGCTCCTGAAAAGATTGATGTGATAAAGTCAGGGATTTTGCCTCATGATGTAGCCACCATTATTTATACTTCCGGCACCACCGGGAATCCAAAAGGTGTCATGCTATCGCACAGTAATATTATCAGCAATGTTATGGCGGTAAGGCATATTCCCCCATTGACCGGAGATGACAAGGCATTGAGTTATCTTCCGCTATGCCATGTCTATGAGCGCATGATCAATTATGTATGGCAATATGTTGGTGTTAGTATTTATTATGCTGAAAGCATGGCTACCATTGCCGACAATATGCGTGAGATTAAGCCGCAACTGATGTCAACAGTTCCCCGCCTGCTCGAAAAAATCTTCGACCGCATCATGGCAACCGGGCGAAAACTTAAAGGAATTAAGAGAATGTTCTTTTTCTGGGCAGTCAACCTCGGCTACCGTTTTGAGATGAATCGGGAGAACGGATGGTTTTATCATTTGCAACTCAGCATTGTGGATAAACTGGTATTTTCGAAATGGAGAGCAGCTACCGGTGGTAATCTCAGAGTGATGGTTTCGGGGGGTGCTGCATTACAGCCACGTTTGGCAAAAGTGTTTTGGGCAGCCGGAATTCCGGTGCTGGAAGGATATGGACTTACAGAAACCTCTCCTGTTATAGCAGTAGCCCATTTTGACAAGCATGGCTTCAAATTCGGGACTGTTGGCCCCCCACTCGAAGGAGTACAGGTAAAAATTGCTCCTGATGGAGAAATTCTTTGCAAGGGTCCGAATATCATGCTGGGTTATTATAAGGAACCTGAAATGACCAAAGCTGTCATTGAAGAGGACGGATGGTTTCATACCGGCGATGCCGGATTGATAGAACCTGAAGGACAGTTGAAAATTACGGGTCGCAAAAAAGCTATATTTAAAACTTCAATGGGAAAATATATTAATCCTGAGGTGATGGAAAATGCTTTCAAGGAATCCGCTTTTATTGACAGCATCATGGTAATTGGTGAGAACCAGAAGTTTGCAGCAGCACTTATTGTGCCTGATTTCACTTATCTGAGATCATACTGTACCGTAAAAGAAATCCCTTATACCACAGATGCAGAAATGGTTACAAATCCAGTACTGCGCAAGCGCTTTCAGGTGGAAGTAGATAAATACAACGCCCGGTTTGGCTCTCACGAGCACATAAAGCAATTTGAACTTATTGGAAATGAATGGACCGTTGATGGAGGCGAGCTTACTGCGTCCATGAAAATGCGCCGTGGTTTTATTTCGGAAAAGTACAAGGCTCATATCAACAAAATGTTCAGAGTTGAGGAATAGTTGATTTTTCAGGCTGTTTCCATATTTTTAATCCATTCAAAAAAAACGCATCCGGATACCCTGATAGCGATGAATATGCCAGAGATCAACCGCATATCCGATCTGCTCGACATATACCGCGAACCATTTGCCAGGCGCAAAATAATGTTTGCAGGGAAGAAGGACGGGCGTTGGCATCGTTATACTGCTGAAGACTATGTTTCCATATCCGCCAGAGTGAGTGCCGCCCTCTTAGGAATTGGTGTTGGCAAAGGAACCAAAGTTGCCACCATCATGCGTAATTGTCCGGAATGGAATTTTCTTGACATGGGATTACTTCAGATTGGTGCTGTCCAGGTCCCAATTTACCCCACTATCTGCAATGACCATTTCCGATATCTTTTTAAGCATTCCGACATCGAATATGTTTTTGTTTACGATGAAATAATTTATCAGTGTCTTGAACAGATTCTTCCGGATTTTCCTGAAATAAAGGAAGTTGTTTCTATAAAAAAGATTGACGAGATCAGGAATTGGGAAGAGTTTCTTGGCTTGTCAGACAGGTATCCCAATTCAGATGAGATTAAAATGATAAAAAATCAGGTTCTTCCTGACGATCTGGCTACCATTATTTATACATCAGGGACAACAGGAACCGGCAAGGGAGTCATGCTTTCTCACAGGAATTTTGTCAGCAATTTTATGGCCGCCCAAATCATCCTTGCTCCCAAGCAGGTTGGAACAGCGTTAAGTTTTTTGCCTCTGTGTCATGTGTACGAGCGCATGTTGAATTATGTATATCAGTATCTTGGTATTACTGTGTATTACGCGGAAAGTCTTGAGGATATTTCTGAAACCCTGCATGAGGTACAACCGGAAATAATTTGCGCGGTACCCAGGATGCTCGAAAAAATCTATGATCGTATACTGATTCGGGGAAGGTCTTTAAAGCAACCTGGAAAGATCTTGTTCTTCAAAGCATTACGCCTTGCATCTCAATATGAGCTTTATCAGGCAAATGGCAGGTATTATGAATTTAAAAGAATGATAGCCGGTTTTCTGGTTTACCGGCAATGGCGTAATGCATTAGGAGGACGGTTGCGTTATGTGGTTTCTGGTGGTGCAAGTCTGCGCCCCGACATCGCAAGAATTTTTTGGGCTGCCGGCATCCAGGTGGTGGAAGGATATGGACTTACCGAAACTTCTCCGGTAATTGCAGTGGGAAGGTTTGAACATGGAGGTATAAAATTTGGAACTGTCGGGCCACCCCTGGATGGGGTAGAGGTAAAAATTGCCCGGGATGGAGAGATACTCTGCAAAGGACCTAATGTCATGCTCGGTTATTACAAGGATGCTGATCTTACAAGCCAGGCCATTGACGATGAAGGATGGTTTCATACCGGTGACATCGGAACCCTGGTCGAAGACAAATTTCTGAAGATCACCGATAGGAAAAAGGAGATTTTTAAGACATCTGGTGGGAAATATATCGCGCCACAGTTAATCGAAAACCGCTTTAAAGAATCAGAATTCATTGAAAACATTATCGTTATTGGTGAGAACCGGCATTTTCCTGCTGCGCTTATCGTACCTGCATTCGAACACCTGAGGGCATGGTGCGAGATAAAAGGATATCCTTTTGAAAGTACGGAGAATATTGTGAAGCAGCCATTTATTATAGAAAGGATGGTAGCCGAAGTGGAACGAATCAATAAATCCCTTGACCGGACTACCCAGATTAAAAGATTCAGGTTAGTAGGGCAGGAGTGGAGTGTCGAATCAGGAGAACTGTCTCCAACACTAAAACTCCGCAGGAAATTCATCCAGCAGAAGTACTCTTTGCTTGTGTACGATATCTACAGAGAAAAGAAACGATAGCATGCAGCGTTGTTTCAATTTCTTGTATATGAGTGCTTTACTATTATTTCACAAAACCAAAACAAATCAGAACGCAAAATATCTTACATGGTTTTCGGAAAAATAAAGGCCGGGTTTTACAGCCGGCCTTTTTATATTGAAATCATACCTGAAGAATACAAGTCAGCAAAGACTATTTATTCTTGTTGCCTTCCTCTTTTGGTTTGGCTCCCGGGCCTGATGGCTCAGAGATGGATTCTCTCATTCTGGTGTCGGCCTGAATGTTTTGAAGCTTGTAATAATCCATAATACCTAGATTTCCGCTGCGGAATGACTCTGCAATTGCCAGTGGAATTTCAGATTCTGCCAGTATCACCTTTGCGCGGGCTTCCTGGGCTTTGGCTTTCATTTCCTGCTCCACGGCGATAGCCATGGCACGGCGCTCTTCAGCCTTGGCCTGGGCAATGTTCTTATCGGCATTGGCCTGATCCATCTGCAGATTGGCTCCGATATTTTTGCCAACATCAATATCAGCAATGTCAATAGACAGGATTTCAAATGCTGTACCGCTATCGAGACCCTTGGCGAGAACTACCTTGGAGATGACATCGGGATTTTCGAGTACGTTTTTATGCGAATCGGCTGAGCCAATGGCGCTGACAACACCTTCACCAACACGTGCCAGAATAGTTTCTTCCCCTGCACCTCCAACTAACTGTTTGATATTCGCCCTTACAGTAACCCTGGCAGTAGCAATCAACTGAATCCCATCTTTTGCTACAGCAGCTATTTGTTTGGTAGTGATTACTCTCGGATTGACCGACATTTGCACTGCTTCCAGTACATCACGACCGGCAAGGTCAATAGCTGTGGCCATTTTAAAGTCGAGCGCAATGTTGGCTTTATCGGCTGAGATCAGGGCATTGATCACTGGTTTCAGATGCCCACCGGCAAGGAAGTGTGCTTCAAGATCGTCACGATACACTTTAAGACCGGCTTTAGTGGCTGCTATCATGCTGTTCACGATGATGGACGGGGGTATCTTCCTCCAGCGCATAAGCACCAGTTGCAACAACGAAACACGCACTCCTGAGACAAGTGCCGAAAACCATAATCCGATAGGAATAAAGTAGAGTATGAGCCACAATCCAAACAATGCGGCCACACCAATGATAATGATAACAAGGAAACCTGGTTCTTCCATTTTAATTAATTTTTGGGTTTAACAATGATTTTACTGAATTCTACCTGTATAACAATTATTGGGGTTTGAGGATCAATGTATTCACCTAAGGAATGCACTTCATAATAATCGCCGTTGATGAAGGCTTTTCCGGCAGGTGCAAGCCGTGATATAGTTTTACCTTCGTCGCCGGGTTTCACTTTACCAGGTTCCACAACGTTGACTTTTGAGTTTACTTCCGAACCCAGCATCGCTTTTCGCCAGGTTTTTGATTTTAATGCAAAGTACAACAGCACAACTGTAAATATGACAGAACCAGCTAAAAAGTAGTGTCCTTCAGGTGTGCCGTGGGCGGCATATGCCTGCCATACACTTACGGCCAGCAAAGCAAACCCTAAAAGTCCAAATATTGTAGCACCGGGAACTACAAGCATTTCAAGAAGCAGGAGCACCAGTCCGGCCAGGAGAAGGATGATGATTAATGTCCAGGTCATATAAATTCAGATTTTCGATTCATGCTTTGTAATGCTGTTTTCTGACTATCCAAAGATGTTTCCCGATCAAAGTTACCTGTTCTGTGTTTTAATAATAATTGATTACTGAACTGGTTTGTAATATTTCATTGCCTCGGGTAAAAAATCCCGTATGGCTTTAACACGGTCTTCGCTGCTTGGGTGTGTGCTTAAAAAGGTGGGCTGAGAGGGACCGCTCAGTTTTGCCATTTCCTGCCAGAATTCAAGTGTGCGTTCCGGATTGTAACCTGCCTTTGCCATCAGAATCATTCCCAGTTTATCAGCTTCATATTCATGTTGGCGTGAGTAGGCAAGTATGCCCAGCGTGCCTCCAACTCCATATGCCATCATAAAAATATCTTTGGTTTCCTGTGGTTTTTGGCTCAATGCAACATCAAGGGTAATGGCTCCAAGCATGAGTGCCATTTGCTGGCTCATTCTTTCATTGCCGTGATTGGCCAGGGCATGGGCGATTTCATGCCCCATCACTACGGCTGCACCGGTGGCATCTCTGGTGATCGGCAAAATTCCTGTATAAAAAACCACTTTACCTCCGGGCATGCACCAGGCATTTACCTGGTCGTTTAACACCAGGTTAAATTCAAAATCAAAGACCCTGT
>CAYQRU010000061.1:0-4662 GCA_964419945.1 uncultured Bacteroidales bacterium
TACCCTGATGAGGTACAAGCCTGTCTGCTTTGCTGAGAGATCAAACAGGTATTGTTTCATTGCGGGCAGTTCCATATTCATCACACGCTCACCAATGATACTGTAGATTTCAACCCTGATGGTTGAAACTTCTGATTCATCCTGCAATTCAAGGGTGAACAGGCCGTTGGTTGGATTGGGATAAACTTTGAAGAACAAATCCTTTACATAAACTTCAAAAGGCAGCATTTCCGGGATGGTTTCTTCTTCTGCAATGATGGCTTTCGGATTGGTACAGTATTCTCCGGTCTGATCAATGTATGCGTGAACGTATGAACCGCTTTGGAAATGGGTGCCGTCTTTCATCAGGATGCTGTTACCGGCAATCAGATATACGGTAGCTCCATTCTGGACGATGAAGGCTGTACCTCCCCCTGCCGTTACAATTGTATAGTTCGCATCGTAACAAATGCTCTGTCCGGGATATACTGTAATATTCTGCAATAATATATCATCCCCGATCATGTCGTCAATCACGAATGAGAAATCAATCAGGTGACCATCCGGAGCAATCAAAGGTTTCCAGTCAGGATTGGGACCGAAAGGATCGTAATACACTGCTGCATCATTGTATTGAGGTCCTGCCGATTCTTTCCATCCCTTGAATGCCATGAAATCTCCAAAGTCAATTACCAGCCAGTAGATGGTATTTTCAGCCTGGATAAACGGATCAGGGATGTCTGATAGGGTGATTTGATTCCACCTGGTATGGTCATTGATTCCGTATCCTCCAACTCCCGGAGGTAATTCAAACCAGTCTTGCCAGCTATCCGGCATCATCAGTTCAGTATACTGGCCTGGCATAAAGGTTCTTGACCACAGTACATTTCCTGGTTTGCTGTATCCGCCAGGATTCTGGTTAGCGGGAATATCGGATAAAATCATAACTGTGAAATTCCCTGTTGGACTGATCGTATTTAGTTTGTAGGAGATCCAGAACCTGATAAAACTTACCGGACCTGATTCTGTGCAACGGAAATCATCACCAAGAGCACTCCAGAATTCAACATCCATTCCATCAAACTTTGGATATTGCGGATAGTGCATTTTATGGTCAAGAGGTTCCTGGACAATAACACGGTAATCTTCTACCTCACCTCCATAGCCATATCCGAAATAAGGAATGCCTCCATTCTGGTTTACACGGAACCGGGCATAGGTACTACCTGTTGCAGCCCCGGCAGGTACAGTGAAATTCAGGGTGTTGATGCCGGCAACCAGGATTTGGTCAACAAATATTTGTTCATTTGGATCAGCCCATGCATTCAGTTGATTAAAGTCCATCCATGCATTCAGCAGGCAGGCACTGGCTGCATTGACCTGGATTGTGGCAACTTGCCCCTGCACAAGAGCAGTAACAAAACTGATTCCGTCTTCATCGGACAAATTATTAAAATCATCGCCATCGGCAAGTGGTGTTGGCTGGCCATCGGGTTCAACATCAATCAGACTGCCAAGATATGTGTAACCGTCGGTACTGTGATGTGCGCCATTGCTTGCCAGAAGCGTTGGATAAGGCCCGTCAGGAGCATCGCCAAAATCATACTCTTCAACAGGTGGTTCTTCAATCATAACCAGGTAGTCTTCTACTTCACCTTCATAACCGTAACCATCATAGGAGATACCACCATTGCTATTGACGCGGAAGCGTGCAAAAGTTATACCTGGTGTGGCAGCGGCAGGTACATTGAAATTGAGTACATTCAATCCGGCAAAGAGTGGTTGATCCACAAATATTTGTTCACCGGGATCAGCCCAGGCATTCAACTGGTTGAAATCAACCCAGGCATTTAACATGCAGATATTGGCAGCAGTAATATGGACTGTGGCTACCTGACCCTGAATGAGGGCTGTGGCAAATACTACCCCGTCTTCATCCGGCAGATTGTTCAGATCATCGCCATCGGCAAGCGGTGTTGGCTGGCCATCTGGCTCAATATCAATCAGGTTGCCGAGATAGGTATAGCCATTCGAACTGTGATGTGCTCCGTTGCTTGCCAGCAAAGTGGGATAAGGCCCGTCAGGAGCATCGCCGAAGTCAAACTCTTCAACTGGTGGTTCTTCAATCATTACCAGATAGTCTTCAACTTCACCTTCATATCCATAGCCAAAGTAAGGAATTCCACCATTCTGGTTGACACGGAAGCGTGCAAAAGTTATACCTGGCGTGGCAGTGGCAGGCACATTGAAATTAAGTATATTCAGACCGGCTACAAGTGGTTGGTTCACAAATATTTGTTCACCGGGATCGGCCCAGGCATTGATCTGATTAAAGTCCATCCATGCATTTAACATACAGGCGCTGGCAGCCGTTATGTGAACTGTGGCTACCTGACCCTGAATGAGGGCTGTGGCAAATACTACCCCGTCTTCATCCGGCAGATTGTTCAGATCATCGCCATCGGCAAGCGGTGTTGGCTGGCCATCTGGCTCAATATCAATCAGGCTACCGAGATAAGTCCAGCCATCAAACGAGTGATGTGCGCCATTGCTGGCAAGCAGTGTTGGGTACGGCCCGTCAGGAGCATCACCGAAGTCGTATTCAATCATCTCACCTTCTGTTATGATAAATGCAAGGCTCAATCCTTCCTGGGTAATTGGATCGTATAAAACTGACCAGGGGTATGCCGGTCCAAAGTTGGCATAAACTGCATGATCGCTGAAATGATCTGGTGATGTTTTCCAACCGATTATCGGCTCATCCAGGCTTTCAAAATAAATGCGTATTTCACAAATGGCACCTTCGTAGTCAGTGATAGTCAGAAGATCAGGATAATAATTGTCATCATTTTGAAGTATGATGGTTTCATTTCCATTGTTGGTAATAATCTGATCAACAACTGTAATACCTTCGTAAAGTGTTGCTTCGAGGTTTGTAACAAAAGTTACATCTATTTCAACACGCATAATCTGGTCTGTGATATCGCTTAAATCAACATGCAGCATGGCAGGCCAGATACCAACGCATCCTCCTTCAAGTACTCCAAAGTAGCAGCTATTTGTGTTCGGATGATTCTGGAAACTAAGAACAACACCCGATTCTTCCCATGTTTCATAAGGGTCAATATCCGGATCAACAGTATCGAGTGTAATGATTACCGGGTCATTGATGATGCTCCTGGCAGGGAAGTAATTATGTTCTGCTGTAATTACAAGCCAGTAAACGCTATCTTGATGCTGGATGAATGGCTCTTCAATATAATCAATATCAATACGGTAGCAATTATAATGATCATATTGATTGAACTCTGCAGTATAAGGATCGAACCAGCCTTGCGGATGTTCGAAAGCCCAACTGTAATTATAACTCCAGGGATCAAAATTTCTCGACCAGAGTGCTTGACCAGGCATGCTGTATCCTGTGGGGCTTTGGCTGGCAGGTATATCAGAGAATATTTCAATAAAGAAACTCCATTCGTAGAAATCAAAATCATTTTTTACCGAAACCCAGAAATGAAGATCTCCCACAGGCCCGGTCTGGCTGCACATCCAGTCATCACCTATTTTTGCAGGATTTGTAAAGTTCACATCCCAACCAGCCGGATCAGGATATTGCGGATAATGCATCTTATTATCTTCGGGCTCGTTGATCAGGAATCTGTAATCTTCCACTTCGCCATCATCAGCGGGTCCGTCATAGCTTAGGCCTTGTGCTGAACTAAACCGGAAACGTGCAAAGGTTAATCCCGGAATTGCACTGGAAGGTACTGCAACGCTGATGGTGTTAACTCCTGAATTTACCGGAAGATCTACAATGCCATGTTCTCCTGCATCGGCCCATGAGCCGTTGTTATTCCAGTCGAACCAGCCGTTGATAAATCCGGTTCCTGCCACCGTAAACTGGATGCTCACATTCTGACTGATAACAAAGGAATTAAGGAATTTTACACCATCTTCGTCATCGTTTCCATCCCAGTCATCACCCATGGCGTAAAAATCGGGTTGTCCATTCGGCTCGGGATCAACACTGTTACCCAAATACATGCCCGGAACAATCAGATGCATTGCTCCATTGCTTGCGAGTAAAGTTGGATATGGGCCGTCAGGAGCATCACCAAAGTCGTAATCGGGAAGTAATTCAGGATCGGAAGTGACAATAAATGCCATGTTTCGTGGCAGTTGGGTCATATAGCCCAGATTATCCCTCTGGATGGGATTAGCGAGGACTAACGGGTCAGAGTTGGTATTCCATTTCCATATTACATGTTGTTGTAGATTTTGAGAAAGGGCCATGAGTTCAAACCAGTAAGTGTTCCCCTCGACCTGAACGAATGGCTGCGGTAGCACAAAAGTATAGAAATTAATCATCTGTAAGTTATAATAGATGCCAGTAGCATATTCCTCAACAAAGCCTGCACCGGTTCCAAACAGTCCAGTCCAGGAATTCAACAGCACTCCAGGTTTTGGATATGGTCCTGAAGCATCATTTGTGTAAATATTGATCTGGAATCCTTTGCAAGGTCCTGAAGTCCCGTATTCGTAATATCCCCACCAATGGAAATCAGTTACCAGTCCGCCTTCACAAAGCCAATCATCGGCAATAAAGGTTTGTTGGTTTGCAGCATCATGGCAATGATAGCCGGTAATGGTATAGTCAGGATATTGTTCCCACTTGATGGTTTG
>CAYQRU010000061.1:4762-10477 GCA_964419945.1 uncultured Bacteroidales bacterium
CACCGAAGGAATTCCGTTCAGTTCGCTGTCAACCAGGTTGCCGAGGAATACTTGTGAAATGGCATGACGTGCTCCGTTGTTGACAAGCAGAGTAGGATATGGCCCGTCAGGTGCATCACCATAATCCATTTCGGGTTCCATTTCCCACATATAGTCTTCCACCTCACCGTTGGCGCTGTAACCTATGAAATTGGTATTCATTTGTGTGTTGACCCTGAACCGGGTATACAAAGGTCCTGGCATAACATTGTTGGGCACATTGAAAAACAGAATATTAGGACCAATATTCAATAACTGATTTGCAAAAATTTGCTCACCCGGATCGGCCCAGCTCCCGTTTCCGTTAAAATCTGCCCAGGCATGCAGGAAAGCATTCTGGAAATTGCAGGTAACTGTAATGCGGACAGGTTTATTTATATTCACCGGAGTATTAAGGACAACCCCATCCTCATCAGACTGATTATTATTGTCGTCGCCAAGTGCAAGCGGATCAGGGAACCCATCATTTTCAAAATCCTTCAAAACTCCTAACCAGATATTGGGTCCCACATTATCATGCCGTGCACCATTGTTGGCCAGTAAGGTTGGATAAGGTGCCGGGGCATCACCAAAATCAAGCATCATCGGATTCACATCTATCAGGTAATCTTCTGTTTCACCGTCTGCGAAGCTGCCTTCACCAGTCCATGGTAACACAACAGGTTGTTCAGACAATGTAAACCTTGCCCATACTGGTCCGAAATTCGGCCCGATCTGGAATCCGGGAGGATTCAGTGCAGAAAGAGGTCCTATAAATCCCTGGGGAATGACAAAATTCTGCAAAACATGTTCCGGCACGAAATCGTTGGGATTATAAACATGACAACTGCTTGCACCGGCCCAGATACCATTCTGGTTCCAGTCGAACAGAACATTAATGTAGCCTGCTGACTGTGAAGCATTGATCCAGATGTCAATGTTTAGTCCCCACACTGCGGTTGCACACGTTGAGCCCAGAGAGGTATTTTGCTGGCTGCATGGGAAGTATTGCATAAATCCACCTGCAGCCTGACCAATAGTAAGAGGCCCGGGGAACATCAAACCTTCATCAACACTTGCCGGTGGTGGAGCCGGATAGGGGAAAGTTCCACATTCATCCATATTATAACTGTTGGGGCTGAACACCGGGCAAGATCCTGCATTTCCCTCTCCTTCACAATCAATCATGCCTCCAAAGAAGAGGAAATTGGGGCATCCATGGCTGATAAAGCCGGCAGGTCCGGTATTCTGGCAGGTTGGAAATTGCCCCATAGTAGCCGGAAGGTAGGCAATGTCGTTTTCAGGCGCATCGCCAAACTCAAATTGATCCGGCGGATTCCAGGGCGTAAAACATACATGGCTGATATTGCCCAATAATATGAAATTACTACCCCTGATATCTACCGAAAGCCATTCCGGGTTGTATAAAGGCACAATGGGTTCAGTAGGCGGTGGCAATGGCACGGGAATAGGTTCAGTAATAAATCCGTTAAAAGTGATCAGAGGATTTGTTCTCTGAATCATCTGGACTTCCTGTCCCAGGTTCTGAAAATTGAATGGTAGTGGGGGTTGTGGAACCAATTGCCAGCCAGGCCATTCAGGAGTGGAATAATTGAATACTATTTCGGCAGAACTGCTTCCCTGCCAACCTGGCCTGGCTTCAATAGTCATATTTCCTATGGTAATATATTTTTTATGAGTCACATCCATAGGATGGTCATAAAACCACACATTCCACCAGTCAGTAAAGGGATAATAATACCATTCTCCATTATTAAAACCATTCCCATTCCAGGCTATAGCCTCTCCAAGTTCGTTAATTTCAACCCAGAAGTTGTCATTCTCTCTGATAAGTATTGGGATCAGACTAATGTTTCCATTCATCGTTGTATTTAAAACAAAAGGTTCGTTGCCAATCGGATCAAATTCACCTTCAATGGGAGACAATGTCCAGGGATATGGATTAAGTGATGTTAATGACAAGTCGGGCATACCACCAGCCCCGGGATTATAAATATACTCTTCTGATGGGTTATCAACATTAACAAAGCGGAAAACCGGCTGAATGGCTAAGTTCAAAAGATATTCCCCACCCCATTGATCTGTGAGGGTGATGAGTGCCACACCTGTATTTCTGGCTGAACCTTTTCCGGATATTTCGCAAAATACATCAAAAAATGAATCAACCCAGAATCCGTTATCTTCTCTTGGAACTACAACAGGAGCCTTGCTTTTCATATTCATAATGTTCACCAGAACCGGTGCCTCACCCATAGAAGGAAGGGGTTCGAAAAAGTTTGTACCTGTTGTGCGCATTATATGAGCATCGGCAAATGGTTGCTGAGAACCATCGGAGTGTAATCCTTTGAAAGTGACGGAACCGGTAAAAGGATCTGAACCGGGTCCGAAAAATCCTGCCGGTAAGGCCGGGTAATCGAATCCTTCCCCAAAGCCAAGGTTAGCAAATGGTATCGTGTACTTGTCTTCACCGGCAAAAACCGATGCTAAAGGTGTCGGCAACACTTCAAACATCATGGAGTTGCTGGCGCTGTTACCCTGAAAATCATCCACAAACAATTCCAGTGAATAAATTCCGGGTGCTAAAGTTATTTCAAAATCACCCGTGGGTCTTTTCTCAAATGTAAAGTCATTGTCAACTGAAAGAGAAGCTCTTAAATTATCAGGATAGGGATAGGTGCATAAATTCTCCCATTCAATTATTAGTTTATCGCCTTCCTGTGTTACCACAAACGGACATTCGAAAGAAATGGGCGGGACAGGATCGCTGTTGATATAATGATAACCAATAAATTCAGTCGGATCGAATGGAGGTGGCGGGATCAGATTTACCAGCAGGTATAAGGTGGAGTTGGCATGTCCCTGTGCAGGAATGACTTCAACATTTAATAAAGGCACATTCACGTAAATGGCCCCAACGAATAGCTCCTGGTCATAAAATGGTGTAACAGATATAATTAGATCAGGAAGAATGTGCGGAGGGTAATATTTTAAGATGTCAAATCCAAGTGTTGCAATCATTCCGGGCATAATTGCTCTATCAGGGGATACAGCTTTGTCAGTTGGCAAAGCTGCTGTAGAAAAGGCACCAGCTTGTTGCAGCTCACGCTTATCATTTGCGGATAGAGCACCGTTACTGCCATTACTTGGACCTCTTCCCTTCATGACGTCCGTTGCGTTGCTGGTATCGTCAAGCCCAAGGGCATGACCCAATTCATGCGTAGCAATTTCAGTTACACTGAGTGGGTGGCAGCCAGTACAACCATCGGTATCAATTTCTATATTCACACTTTGAGCTGGTCCGGTACCCCATCTTGGATTAGCTACTGCACCTCCACCGTTGTTGGTACGGTTGTCATTTCTACTGATGTTTATCTTATGAGGACCTTGCGAATCAATTTTTAATGCTGGTACGCAGTTTTCGGCGTTCCAGCGATCAACTGCGGCCTGAATTTCAGCTTTTTGTGCTGGCGTAAAGGCGGGATCAACGTAAATTTTTACCGTATCAGGATTCCCTGCCCAACCCTGCCAACCAGGTATGACAGTGCGTCCTTGTTTAAGATCCTGGGCAAAAACTTCACTCACAGGGAATAATACCCTTAAGATCAAAGCCGTGATGGCAATGATCAGCCAATAGTACTTCTTTGTTTTCATAAAAAATTGATTTGTTATTAATAAAGGATAAACCAGTGATTACAAAGTATCAAAATCGGAGTAATTTAGAGGAAAATAAAGCATGAAAAGAGAAAGAATAATGACTCCAAAACGCAAATCTGATGCAATGATCCTCTATTGATTCATTATGTATAGGAACGAAATCTGCATTTTTTACTTGCCTCTGATTCTGTTGCGAGATGCAGAATGGGGTGTTTCGAGCAGGTCTGGTATGGTTAGATAAAAAAAGTGCTACAAATGTACGACATTTGAAAGCTGAAATCAAGAGTTCTGATAAAAAATGTTTATGATTGCCTGAAAACCAATATTTGTGCGACCACAGTGTAAAGATAATCCTGACGGAGTATCAACCCCGCCAGGACTAAAACAGCCTATTGCTTAATGATTCGGGCTGTACCCACTCTATTTCCTTTCATGACCCTGATAAGATAAACTCCGGCATATTCTGACGTAAGGTCAATCAGGTATCGCTTCGAAATTGGTACTTCAAGGTTTATCACACTTTCACCTAAGATGTTATAGATTTCAATTCTGATGCTTGATTCTTCAGTGGGTTCCGTTAATTCAACAGTGAAATTGCCTGTAGTAGGATTAGGATAAACCATGAAGAAATCCTGTTTGTTGGATTCAACTTTTGCCGGATTTGTCCATATTTCCTCCGGTGTGGATACTTCTGACCTCGGATTATAGCAATAATCGCCTGTTAGATCAATATAAACATGCACATTTGAACCATACATCATGTGGGTATGAGGTAGCATTTTTACATTCTGGCCAGCTATGATGTGTACAATTGCGCCACTTTCCACAAAGAACCAGGAACCTTCTCCTGCTGTTGTTATTGTGATTGTTGCATTAAAGCAGGAAGTATCTGCCACGGTCATATTTTGCAGATTCAATGTATCGGGAATCATTGGCACCACCGATGAGAAGTTGAAGCAGTCAAAGCTGAAGGACAGCCCTCCGGAAGCACTCAGTGTCATGGTATGAGATCCGGGCAACAGAATTCCACCCAGGTTCAAAACAACTACTTCCTGGCCGGGTTGAATGAGAGCAGAGGCTTCAGGAATGGAAGCACCGGGCATGCTTACATGCAGGGTACCTTCCTGTCTGACTTCGGCAAATTCTATCATCAGTTCCATATCGCTCCAGAAAATATTGTCGTAGCTTTCGAACTGAACGTCAAGCTGCTGTACCCCATCGCTTCCCATTGCCACGGGAAAATCGCTGAGCAAAGCACCTTCGAAATATTCAAAGGTATGGATTGGGGAGACGATGTTACCGAATTCACAGCCCAGGTTATCACCCCAACCTGTATTCACTGCGGCAAACGTGACCGTATTGCTTGGCGATGATGGATAAAGAACGAAATCCATGACCAGGTCCATGCGGATAAATCCATCGTTGTTATGAATGATCTTAACAACGGGATAATCGTAGCTGTTGTGGATGTAGCGCCATGTGCAGTATTTGTTGAAGTTCCATTCGCGGTATTTGTACCAGCCGTTAGTTCCCCACTGGAACACATCGGTATTGCCACAACCGGTTACCTGGTTGTAGTGTATTTTCAGGGTTTTATGAGGTGGGATCACTACCCGTTTGAAGGAGGTACGCCCGGCAAGAGTAACCGGCACGGTGATACGCAGGATCACATCATGCAAGATGGGTGTGGTCAGTGAACTGATTAGCACTTCTTCTTCGGCAAATGCCAGGTCGGTGGTGTTAATGAAGTGGATGGCAACCAGGTCGCCCGTTTCAGGAGGAACCTGGAAGTTGCTGTAATCTATTTCATAATATCCGGTGTTATTTTCAATCCAGTAGTGAACTGTACCGTTTGATGTACTGAGGGCATCTTCAGGATTGCACCAGTTTTGTGCGACGATCTCCATATTTTCGACCGGAACCGGCCCACCCGACTCACTGGCAACAGTACCACGGATGAAATTAGGCATTGGCACCACCGATGAGAAGTTGAAGCAGTCAAAGCTGAAGGACAGCCCTCCG
>CAYQRU010000061.1:10577-21246 GCA_964419945.1 uncultured Bacteroidales bacterium
TGTGCGACGATCTCCATATTTTCGACCGGAACCGGCCCACCCGACTCACTGGCAATGATACCCGTAATAATTGTCGGGATTGTTGCCTGACCAGTCAATACTACATCGTCAATATACCAATAATCAAATTGCATATGATTTCCTTCAATCACCCAGGCGATCTGTGTGGTGGGCGAAGCTGAACTGATTGGCACGTTCAGTGTGGCAGGACCAAGGTTCCCACCACCAGAAGAAAACAATGCTGCTTCATCTGTCCAGTTTATACCGTCAGGACTTGACTGAATTCTGAAGGTACAGCCTGCCCCGAAATCATCATAAAAATGTTTGAACTGCAGCAATACATCCGAAACAGAAGAAAGGTCAAATATTGGGGAAATCAGCCTGGAAATTCCGATTTTATTTTCCCAGGTTGCTTTCATCTCATACATCTGACCTCCTGCTTCAGATGTGTTGCTTACTGTCCATCTGTTGCCTGTCAGGCCTCCGCCATACATTTGCGACCAACATAGAGGAAAATAAGACAACGGAAACGATTCATGATACGGAAGCTCATTGATTCCACATAAAGTGTAAAAAAAAGAAGGCACTGACCAATAGCTTGTTTCTCCGGGCAAACAGTTTGCCTGAACATTGAACTGGTATACTGAGGAGGCATGAAGTTCTTCAACAGTCCATGAGTTGATGGGATGGTCCACCACACTCGCAATAGCCTGGCCTGTTCCCGGATTAAATCCCGGTAAACCGACTTCAATGTTCCAGGATTGTGCCGGCATGCTCATTCCCCAGCCCAGAGTCGCAGTATGCTCAGTGATATCGCTGGCAAAAAGGTCACCTGGTGCAGGACAAGCCAACAGGGTTCCGGTAATCTGCATATTGGCACGGTTCGAAGAAACAGTACCGGGATTGGCAGTTCCGCATGCGATATAGTTGTCATGCTGGTAACGCAGGCTTGTATGAATACCAGGTGTCTGGGTATAATATACCGATGCATTTTGTGTGTAAGAACCCGGAATCAGATCAAAACAAATGTCTACAAGAATATTCTGCTGGCCATCCCACTGAAAAGGAGAAGAAAAGGTATGCGTGTTCCAACCGGAGGCAGGCAAAAAGTCAGGGTGTGTCCAGACTTCCTGATAGAATTCGTTGTCGAACACGGTTGTAAGCGAACTTGCTGCTGTATGCTTTACTTTGATGGTATAATTGGGCATTGACGAACAGTTATTTAATGCAGCAACATTGAATCCTATTGAAGTAACAGGTCCTGCACCCATACCCAGGCTGTTTAATTCAGATGCCAACATCAGGTATTGCTGTCTGAAGTTTTTAAAATATGTTCCATAAGGTGTAGGTGGTCCATTAGATGTATTATACATCGTGCCATTACCAAGGGTAAACACGTGGCCATAGTCCATCACCTCAATAACCATTGATGAAGAAGCACTGTTTACCTGGAAGTCATCAACAAAAAGCGTAAGTTCATGGAATCCCGGAGATAATGATAGCGTGAAAATATCACGGGGTTTAACCAATATACAGCATTCATTGTCAACAAATAACCAAGCTCTCAGGTTTTCTCCGAACGGATAGGTGCAAAGATCAGTCCAATTCACAAATACCTTATCTCCATCCTGAGATGCAGTAAAAGGACATTCGAACATAACCATAGGGACAGGATCCGTGTGAATAAAATGATATCCCAAAAAGGTTTTGGGTTCATAGGGAGCTGGCGGGATCATTTCAACGAGCACATATAAGGCACTGTTGGGATGCGATGGCTCCGTCAATATTTCAACATTCAGCATAGAAACAGACAAGGAAACATTCTGAATGAATAATTTCGGATCAAAAAAGGAATTTACTGTAAAATATGTAACCGGAATAATTTCAGGAGGATAGTATTCCGTAAGATCAAAACTGATCATAGCCATATAACCAGGCATCACAGCAGACGAAGGTGCTTCGGCCCTGTCCTGCGAATAGGATGCAACACCCAGAGAATTTGCCTGCTTTAATTCTTTCTTATCATTTTCTGATAGTGCACCATTGGTACCATTTGTGCCAACTGGTTTCATGCAATCAGCAGCATTGTCAGAATGAGCAAGTCCTAAAGCGTGCCCCAACTCATGGGTGGCGAGCTCGGTCACACTTTGATTTGCGTAGCCCGGAGCACCATTGGTATCAATTTCAATATCAACGCGGGTCATCTCACCTTGTGAGTTGTGGTGTAATGTGGCTTCAGCGCCGCCTCCGGCCAAATTATCATTTCTTGATATGTTAATGTTGCCGGGTGATGAAGTGGTTTCCTTCAAAGCCGGAACGCAGCCTTCAGCATTCCACCTGTTGATGGCAGTTTGAATTTCTGCTTTTTGGGCCGGGGTAAACGCAGGATCAATGTAAACGTTGACAGTATCAGGTTTGTTTTTCCATCCTTTGAACCAATTGAGGACATTTTTGGTACCTTTCCATTCCTGTTTCCAATCCTGTGCGATAATTGGATTTACTGTTTGCCATGATGTCAGAATCATAACAACCAGGGTTATGAATACTTTGGGGTAAAAGTTTGTTTTCATAATGTTGGGTTTTTGTTTAACATGTAACTATTCTTATTATATATAGTGGGTTTATTTGATTGCCTACTCAGAAATAGAATAAATCATAAAGATAAAATTCCTGTTAAAGAATATATCTTTATCAATTTGCTGTATGCCAATAATACAGTTAAGAATTACATCTCAGTCAGCCAGATTAGTTGTATGAGGTACAGCTACGGTTTTAATGGACGAATCCTGCATTGATTTAGCTCCTTTTTTAGTGAACTGATGCAGGAAGATGTGCTGAGAGAAGGCCACGTTAAGTTAGAATGCAAACAGGCAGCAAATTTACGAAAAATATGTGCCTGAAACAATAGATTTTGAAAATAAACTGAAAAATTTAACCGATCATTTCGAAACCGTTATTAATCATATCCCTCAGACTTGCTTTTTTTATTGCCATGTCTGAAAGATAATCAACGATTTCCTTCCCGGTCTTGGGATCCGAACCATTCACCAAAAGCAGTTCAGCAATTTCAAGCGGTAGCAACCACTCTGCGGGATATTCGGTTTGAATCTGATTAAAAATACTTCTTAGGTCAATGTGGCTCCAGTGTCCTTCACGAATGTCACGTACATCCTGGTAAAGGTCGTGAAGCCTTTCTGCTTGTTCGGTATGAAGTATTTTCATGGTCCTGATCCTGGGCGCCTCATAGTTGAGCCCAAATGCCAATGGGTCGGAAGGCCCCGAAAATGCAGAAACAATACTTTCGCCTACAGCCATATCAAACATTCCCCATGAAGGCTCGAAAAGGATTTTCCCCTCAAAACACACCTTGCATTCTTCGAAGCTGAGCAACAGGATATGGCCATCACTTCTGAGAACATCCTTCAGTATTCCTGTAAGAATTACTCCCGACTCAAATTCTATCGTACAATTTTCATCCTTTACTAATCCGGCACGTGCAAGATCGGAATCAGTGAATTTTTCAAGAGGCAGGTCATGCTTCCTGATTTTCCCGACAGGCGAGCTAAATCCATGATTATGATACTCCTTTCCGTGTCCGGGGAGAAGTTTGTCCCCGTAATTAAGCGTTGCAGGGCCTGTTGTTCGGAAAAATGCCGGCTTATCATCTCTGTACAATGCTTCTGTAAAAGTTCCTGAAACCTGAATCCCGGAACTAAGCACAATGGTGGCTGTATTCCCTGAGCCGATGGCTTTTTCAAGTCCTTCCCGCCCTCCCATGCGAAACGCCATGGCAGTTTCAAATTCGCTCAGAACTGTGTTCAGATGCTTAAAGTCGGGAGTAACAAAGAGATGCGGCTGTTGGGTAGTGATATCGAAACTGAAGTTCATTGCATCGAGGGTATAAGGCAGCTTTTTTACATCATTTTTAAGACAGTTAAAACTTTCGCCGATTGATGAAAGCAAGCCGGCACCATATATTCTGGGATTACTCAGATCGCCAATCAGGCCATATTCCACCGTCCACCAGTGCAGATTTCTGATAAGCGCCATTTCAGAAGGTGCTCCCATGTTTTGTTCGAGCCAGGCAAGATGTTTTTCTGCAGTGTTAATTTCCGTTTTCAGAGAATAAGGATTTGCCTTCAGTATGGAAAGCAGGCGGATGGCTTCATAAAGTTCATAATCCTTTTTTGAGGAGAACGCTCTGGAACCAAGCCATCCAAAACGTTTCAGATATTCAGCATATTCTTCATTGGCAATGATGGGAGCGTGCCCCGCAGCTTCGTGAATGATATCAGGGGCAGGTGTATATTCAACCTGGTCAATCGGTCGGATGTCGGCGGCAATTACGAGCACATTATATGCCTGAAATTCCATGAATGCTGCCGGAGGAATAAATCCGTCAACTGCCACGGCAGCCCAGCCAATTTCTTTGAGAATCCGGTTCATACCATACATATGAGGAATTCTTTCAATGCTGACCCCTGTCCGCTTCAACCCGTCCAGATAAGATTCATGGGCCACATGTGGCAAATACTTCACATTACGGCGCATCACATAACGCCAGATAGCGTGATCCTGGGCCGTGTAATCATTGTAGGGTTGATCAATGATCAATGACATCAGGTGTCGCGGCAACCTTTCAAGAACCTCATTCGTTTCCATGGGAGTGTTTTTATTATTTTTGCCATTGCATTACAAGGCCGTCAGCTTTTTAACAAGCAATCATGAAAAAAGTTAATCTCACCAATCCACGATGCCTGAAATTTATCCTGCTGTGTACATTGCCTTACCGGTACTAAACGAACTTGCCAACCTTCCTGTATTAATCGAAAATATTAATAATCAGGATTATAGAGGTGTAATCCGGCTTTTTATCTGCGTGAACCAGCCTGAAACCTGGTGGCATGATCCGGAAAAAATTGAACTTTGCCATGACAATGCACAAAGCCTCAGTTATTTATCCAATTGTAATCATCCACTCATTACAGTAATTGATAGAAGCTCAAAGGGTAGGGGATGGGTAGGAAAGCAGCATGGGGTGGGGTATGCGCGCAGGGAAGTGATGGAAGCCATCTCTGGTGAGGCAAACGAAAATGATATAATCGTTTCGATGGATGCTGACACTACCTTTGGCAAATCCTACCTGAGTTCGGTGGTGAAGACGTTACTGAACAATTGCAGTGCTGCTGCACTCGCTGTGCCTTATTACCATTACCTGACCGGCGACAGTCGCACGGACCTCGCTATACTCCGGTATGAAATATACATGCGACTTTTTGCCATCAACCTTTTCCGGATCAGCAGTCCCTATGCTTTTACCGCCTTGGGTTCAGCCATTGCGCTGACAGTAAAAAATTACCGCAGCATTGGAGGCATTACTCCCAAACTTAGTGGCGAAGATTTTTATTTTCTGCAGAAACTATGTAAAAAAGGAAAAATCCTCACCTGGAATCCGGAAAAAGTGTATCCGGCTGCTCGCTTTTCCAACCGCGTGTATTTTGGAACCGGGCCGGCAATGATCAAAGGAGCTGCAGGTGATTGGAGCAGTTACCCGATCTACCATCATACCTGGTTCGATATGGTTAAAAGCACATATGACCTGTTTCCTCAATTGTTCCGGCGTGAGATTGTTACTCCCATGGATAACTTTCTGTCCGAGATATTTCCTCAGGAAAACATCTGGGAAAAACTTCGAAAAAATTCTGCATCACCAGAAAAATTCATTTGGGCTTGCCATCAGAAATTAGATGGATTGAGAATACTGCAATATTTGAAATGGAGGCACCGGCAACATTTGACAAATGACAAGGATAACCTTGTATGTTTCCTCCAATGCTACTATCCGGATGCCGGAGTATTGAATGATCTTATTAATTCAGATGCTTTTTCCATGAGAGATACTGGCCTAGAGCTACTTAGCCAACTTCGTAACTTCCTGGTTAAAACAGAAGATGAGTTTTTAAAAGCACGCTAACACATCCCTGCACTGTAATACGTCATCACATGAACGCCCGAACGCAGAAAAATCAAATCCACCTAATCACTATCCTTGGCCCAACAGCAACTGGCAAAACCCGGTTAGCTGCCGTGCTTGCTGCCAAAATCAACGGAGAGATCATCAGCGCTGACTCCCGACAGGTCTACAGAGGTATGAATCTGGGAACCGGCAAGGATTATGAGGATTACCATGTGGAAGGGACCGTTATTCCTTATCACCTGGTTGATATTGTTGATCCTGGCGTGGAATACAATGTATTCCGCTTTCAGCAGGATTTCACCAGGGCTTTTAACGGGATCAGGCAGCGTGGAAAAATGCCGGTATTATGCGGAGGAAGCGGATTATATTTAGAATCGGTATTGGGTGGCTACCGTATGGAGCAGGTTCCCGTCAATTCGGATATACGGTCTTCCCTTTCTGAAAAAACCCAGGATGAGCTTGTTGAACACCTCCATTCCTTAAAGCTTTTGCATAACATCACTGATACTACTGACCGTGAACGCACCTTGCGTGCCATAGAGATCGCTACTTTTGAAAATGAACGTAAAACCATGTTACACTTGCCTGAACTAAAATCCCTGATCATTGGTGTTGCTTACGATCGCAGCCTTCTTCGTCAGCGGATCACAGAAAGACTAAAGGAAAGGTTGAAGGTGGGTATGGTTGCTGAAGTCAGGGACCTGCTTCATGGTGGCATCAGTGCCGCAGCACTTGATTTTTATGGCCTTGAGTACCGTTACATTACCCGGTATGTTGCAGGACAGATATCTTACGATGAAATGTTCAGGTTGCTGAATACGGCAATCCATCAGTTTGCCAGGAGGCAGATGACGTGGTTCAGACGTATGGAACGTAAAGGATTCATTATTCATTGGTTGCCGGGTGAATGGGAAACCGGAAAGAAAGTTCAATCAATCCTGCAGTTGATTGAAAACGAAATTCCCACATAAAGTTGGTCTCGGTGCAAAGCGTTTATTTTCAATAAAAAAGCTACGCAGACAAAAAGAGTAACTCCATAAAAATCTCGTTTCTTGCATCGGCTGTATCCTGACAGGAATGTCTTCATGCATTAATTTTCTGCATTTCCCGATAGTTTTTCAAATGATAAATCCAGCAACGGGTAATTTTCCCAACCAATAAAATCAAAATGCCACCACTCTGCAGGATTATGTGTGAACCCGAAATGTTTCATAACAGCAAAAAGAAATTTTCTGTTTTCGATGACAGACTGGGGTAGGTCTTTGAATCCGGGATGCGCTCTTTCTGAAAACTCATCAAAAACTGTGGGCATCATAATCTCCTCTCCGGTTTCCAGGTCAAACAGGGTTAGATCTACCGCACAACCACGGTTATGCCTTGATCCATAACGTGGATTGGCCACAAAGTTCGTATCGGGATACACCTCAAAAAATTTTACACTCGCGGCATAAGGGCGGTAAGCATCCCAGACTTTCAGACCCAGGCCATGATATGCCAGCGAATCCTGTACACGCGATAAAGCCAATGCTGCCGGTCTGAGCAACCAGGCCCTGGGTTCAGTATAAATAACCTCACCTGTGAAATTGTCAGCAGTAGCGTACCGGATATCAAATATAGCACCAGGAATAGTTTTCTCCAGATCCAGCAGTTCCATATCGGGGTTGGCAACAACCAAATCATGATAATCACCCAGGCAATGAATGATATGTAACCCATAGGGATTGGGATGTTCGCCACATCGATTGCTGTTATATGAGCAGGAAACAAACAGTAAGCAGCAGCAAAACAGTGATTTGAACAGCAGGTTAGCGATACCGGGATGAATTTTCATATCTTCATGTTGATAGCCTTATGACAGTTACCCTTTTTAAGCATCAGGCTGCAAAATATTAAAATTTGATCGGATCTTTTGGAATTATATTTCTGATTCTTTTCTGCACCACATAGAAAATCCTACCTTCATGTAAATCATAATCATTTAAAACGAACCTTTGAATCATAAATTTTGTCCTGCAATTAAATGGTTGAACTTTGGGCTTTACTATTTATACCCGGGGCTTGATCCCAAACATACAGGATAGAATCTGGGTATTATTTCCACTACGGTGCACAGGTCGTATTGCCGATGACTGAATGCCAGGTACCATTGCAGGTACGACAACAAAGCAACAGCGATTACAGTAACCATCATTACAATAATTTGCTTACTTTTGCATGACCAAAATCTGTTTTCTATGAAATTCTATGATCGTGAGGCAGAATTAAAACTCCTCGAAGATACCAGAAAAATGGCCGAAAAGGCATCAAGAATGACGGTGATCACCGGCAGGCGCCGCATCGGAAAGACCACGCTGATTACAGAAGCATTCAAAGGCCAGAAAATGCTCTACTTCTTCATCACCCGTAAAAGTGAAGCCTTGCTCTGCGAAGAGTTTGTCAATGAAGTGGCATTTAAAACAAACCGATCAGTTACCGGCGGGTATAAAAGCTTTTCAAAGCTTTTCGAGTACCTGCTCCGACTTTCAGAAAGCGAGCATTTTACTTTGGTTCTGGATGAATTCCAGGAGTTCAATAATATCAATGCAGCGGTGTTCAGCGAGATGCAAAACCTTTGGGATCAATACAAGAACCAGACGAAAATGAACCTGGTGATCAGCGGTTCGGTTTACACCCTCATGAAAAAAATCTTTGAGAACGCCAAAGAACCGCTTTTCGGCAGGGCGAATGAAAGGATTTATCTGAAGCCATTCTCAGTATCAACGCTTCAGGAAGTTATGCAGGACAATAATCCGGAAGGTTTCAGAGCCGACGACCTGCTGGCTTTTTACATGCTTACCGGTGGTGTAGCCAAATATGTAGAATTGTTTGTTGACAAAAACTGCTTCACACTCGAAAAACTGCTAAGCGAAATATTGCGCGACAACTCACTGCTGATGGATGAAGGCAAGAACCTGCTTATCGAAGAGTTTGGAAAAGAATATGCCACCTATTTTTCCATTTTGTCGCTGATTGCTTCTTCAAAAACCTCCAGGAGTGAGATTGAATCGGTTCTTGAGAAAAATGTTGGCGGCTACCTGGATAAGCTTGAAAATGAGTATGCAATTATCAGCAGCCTCCGCCCCATCCTTTCAAAACCCGCTTCAAGAAACGTAAAATATCTGATCAGCGATAATTTCCTGAATTTCTGGTTCCGGTTTATCTATAAGAACCTCAATGCGCTTGAAATTGGCAATTATGCCTATGTGAAAAACATCATCCTTCGCGATTATGAAACTTACAGCGGCTTGTTTCTGGAAAATTATTTCCGCGAAAAGCTGGCCCTCAGCGGCAACTACTCACAGATTGGCCGCTACTGGAGCAAACAAAACCTGAACGAAATTGATCTGGTTGCCATCAACGATTACGAAAAAACAGCCCTGATTGCCGAGGTAAAACGCAATCCTGAAAAGATAAGCCTTGAAAAACTGAAACTCCGTTCAAGCGCAATCATAGCTGAAATTCCCGGCTACCAGATCAGCTACACCGGCCTTTCACTGAACGATATTATTTTGTGAATTGCGGTCTTGTGCATACCTTGCATGATTTCAGATTGACGATTTATGATTACCGATCACCGAATACCACTTCCGACTTCCGTCTTCGGACTTCCAACCTTTTTTCACCACAACTTGTCCGCCGCAGGCGGATAGAAAATTCCATATAGAATACCCCAACTCCAGGTTCATATTAGCTTTCTTAGAATTCCCCTTTGAATTTCAGACTTTGAATTTGGGACTTGGAATTTGGGGCTTGGGTCTTCCCTCATCTATCGCTATCAGCCCCCGGTCAATGGCGCGGTGCAGGTTGGGGCACAAGGCTAAACCGTTGGTAATGGTATCATCGTAGCTGATGCTGAAGGGCACAATGTGGCAGGCATCGCATTTGGATTCATTGTAAGCTTAGAAATTCCAACTCACTTTTTGTCCTGTCACTCCCATATAGCTCATCATCACCATCCCAAACCAAATTTATACCCCTGTCCAGTTCCATGTAATCCAACATCCATGAATGGCTGAGGCTTATGTATATTAATTGAAAAGTATACCACATAGCATTCACTGGAAGAATTGGCCGGTTAATATCATGGATTTCAACAGCTGGCAATTCAGTAGTTAGATTATTTATTATTAGGTAACGACCATCCTCTAACTGTTTGGTAAATATGAATATTCTATACAAGGTTGATAGATAGAGAGTGACATAAAATTTCTGAGAAAGCCGATAACATCACAACAAATTTTGTTTTAATTTTGAACTCATGAAAACAAAAGATTTCGATCGTTATATAACCGAAGTAATTCTTAAACCTTTTAGAAGGAGATATAATATTCCTGGTGCTCCTTTTAGAATTGGCGATTCAGTCAGTATTCTTGATAATCCAAATGGTGATTTAACATTCAATTCAGATTTTTCAGGTAAAGAAGGCACCATTGAATTTTTTGAGTATAATTGTGGTTGTGGGCAAACATTTCCAACAGACCCAATGATTGGCGTAAGATTTAGTAATGGTACTATTGGTGAATTTTGGAAAGAAGAACTAGCCCTACTACAAAAATGAGAATTCTCTTTTCGATCTCATGTAATTGTGCGTATTAGTGTGAATTTGTGATAATGACTCATAGCTTAAGAAAAGAATTCTTGATCTGATTGCTT
>CAYQRU010000062.1:0-21039 GCA_964419945.1 uncultured Bacteroidales bacterium
GTAATCGCTGAGCAATTCTTAACTTTTTTTATGAAGTATTTAATGCACACCCATAAAGGTATACTATCATTTTTTATAATTGTATGAAAAATATTAAATAATCATATAATTAATATTATGTTAAATATAAATATGTAAATTTAAAAAGGGAAAATTCACTTTCCCCTCTTATGGATTATAATAGTGAAAACCTTGAATTAGCTATTGCTTTGACTGGTGATCCTTAATCCGCTGGTTTATTTCCTGCAACTTATCAAGTTTGTTCAACCGCGTATATATCTCTTTCAAGGAAATCATTGTGTTCAGATCATCAGGTTGAAGTTCAATGGCCCGTTCGAGATTCGGCAATGATTTATTTAGCATTATGTTGGCGTTCTCAATGAGCTCATTATATTTCTTTTCTTCAGATAATGGTAACTTATTCGCTTCTTCAATCAACACTGCAGCAGAATTAACATATAGTGCACCAAGGTTATAAATTGGATCAAAATATTGAGGATCAAGTTCAATGGCCTTCTGGTATGAACTTTCAGCTTTTGTAAAGAGTTCTTCAGCGGATTCAGGGTGTTTTCCTTTCAACTGGTCATAGGCCACACCCACGGCAAAGAAAATTGTTGGGTTTGTATTGTCTTTTTGTGCCGCAATCTCAAGGTTTTCAAGCGCTTTCTCTACATCACCTGAGAGCAGATAAACATTTATTTCATTGATTAACAGATTGAAATCATCAGGAAATGATTCTCTTCCACGCTTGATGTAATTTAATGCCTGGATTGTATCTCCCTTAGCCATATAAATTCTACTCATCGACATGAATACTTCAGCATTGTTAAATCCCATATTTAACAATTCGTTGTAATATTTTTCTGCGACATTATTTTCTTTAGCCATTTCCGCAGTTAGTGCAACGTTGTAAATAGCCATTGTGTCACGGCTTCCCATCATTTCGCTCACAATCATTGATTGTTGAAAGGCATTCATGGCATCCATGTATGTTTCAGCATTATATGCAGCCACACCCAGATTATAATACTGTTCACTGATGACGAACAGGTTGGTTATGATATCAGTAAAAAACTCCTTTGATTTATCCAATTCCTGTGCTTTTTTGTAAGATTCCAGAGCAATGTCGAGGGCATTCTTATCTAATGCCTTGTATTCCGGATTTTCGCTCATGTGTATGGAAAGGTAGATGTTTCCGCGATAAAACCAAGCCTTTGCGTCTTCTTTAGTTGTTGGATGGTTAATGGTTATATCGATAAATTCTTTTGCTTTATCCAATTTACCGTTACGCAAATAATTAAAGGCAGTTGTGCGGTTGTTTTTCTGTCCGATAGCCATGCCAGTTACGAGAACAAAAACGAATAAAAATGATAGTCTTTTCATTGCTACGTGTTTTAATGTTGATAAAGTTTGCTGCAAAACTACATCATTTGATTTCATTTCCAAAATTCTTAATAAATTAATGATTAAATACTTTCGTGCAACTCATCAGATGATTCTTCAATCAAATTATCATCTCCGACCAGGTTATCATCTTCATCCTGATCTACTTTTGTTACAGCGGCTATACTGTCATCCTCCTTGAGATTGATTACTCTGACACCCTGTGTTGCTCTTCCGATTACCGGTAATGATGAAACCGGTAGCCGGATCAATAATCCCGCGCGACTGATGATCATCAAATGATTCTCGTTTACGGCGTCTTTTATTGCAATAAGCTTGCCGGTTTTTTCAGTGATGTTGATTGTCTTCACACCTTTGCCTCCCCTACCTGTTATTCTGTAATCATCAATCTTTGATCTTTTGCCATACCCATTTGCAGATACAACCAGGACATCGTGCCTGTCATCTTCGAGGCAAATCATACCAATTACCTCACTATCAGGCTCCGATAAAGTTATTCCTTTAACGCCGCTGGCATTTCTGCCCATTGGCCTGACAGTTTCTTCATTAAACCGAATCGCTCTTCCTGATTTGGTAGCGACAATGATTTCATTGTGCCCATTTGTCAGCCGTGCTTCGATGAGCTCATCGTTTTCACGTATAGTAATGGCATTTATTCCGTTCAAACGGGGACGGGAATATGCTTCAAGAGAGGTCTTTTTAATAATTCCTTTTTTGGTACAAAGAATGATGTAATTGTTGTTTATATATTCTTCGTCTTTCAGGTTGGCCACATTAATATAAGCTTTAACCTTATCGCCTGGTTCAATATTTATAAGGTTTTGTAATGCCCTTCCTTTAGAGTTTTTCGTTCCCTCTGGTATTTCGAAAACCCTCAACCAGTAACATTTTCCTTTTTCTGTGAAAAAGAGAATATGGTTGTGAGCAGTAGCAACAAACAAATGTTCAACAAAATCTTCATTTCTTACCTCGCTACCTTTGGCGCCACGTCCTCCCCTGTTTTGCACCCTGTATTCCATGAGGGAAGTTCTTTTGATATAACCAAGATGCGAAATGCTGACCACCATGCTTTCATTTGCAATGGTATCTTCTATTCTAAAATCTTTGGCAGAATAAACAATGTCGGTTTTTGGCTCATCGCCATATTTATCACGTATTTCAATCAATTCGTTCTTAATGATTTCCATTCTCAATCCTTCGTCGGCCAGAATACTTTTTAAATACTCAATCTGCTTCATTAAAGATTCATATTCCTCCTTGATTTTTTCCCTTTCAAGTCCGGTTAACCTTTGCAATCTCATATCGAGTATTGCCTTGGCCTGAATTTCAGTAAGTCCGAACTGATGAATGAGTCCGTTTTTCGCATCATCAGGGGTTTGCGAAGCCCTTATCAACGCAATTACAGCATCCAGGTGATCTAATGCAATGAGTAATCCCTCAAGAATATGTGCACGCTTTTCGGCTTCCTGCAATTCAAAATGAGTTCTTCTTATTACCACATCGTGTCGGTGTTCCACAAAAAAGGAAATAATCTCTTTAAGATTAAGCGTTTTTGGCCTCCCTTTTACCAGAGCAACATTGTTGACGCTAAAGGATGACTGCAGTGCTGTGTATTGATATAATTTATTAAGAACCACATTAGAAACCGCATCACGTTTTAATTCATATACAATGCGCAATCCATGTCGGTCAGATTCATCCCGTATGTCGGAAATTCCTTCAATCTTTCTTTCTTCAATCAAATCGGCAGTTTTACGTATCATCTCAGCCTTATTAACCTGGAAAGGAATGGAAGTTACAATGATACATTCACGCCCGCTTTTGTCCTCCTCAATTTTGGCTTCACCCCTGATGACTACTCTTCCTCGGCCTGTTTCATATGCTTCCCTTACACCGTCGTAGCCATAGATCAAACCACCGGTTGGAAAATCAGGACCTTTGATGATTTTCATCAGCTCAGCAACTGTAATGTCATGATTTTCAATATATGCGATGGTTCCATTAATTACTTCCATCAAATTATGCGGAGGCATGTTGGTTGCCATACCCACTGCTATTCCTGATGCACCATTTACCAATAGGTTTGGAATTCGAGTTGGAAGCACAACCGGTTCATACAGCGTATCGTCAAAGTTGAGTTGGAAATCAACTGTTTCCTTATTGATATCTGACAGTATTTCTTCAGCAATTTTTTTTAATCTGGCTTCTGTATACCGCATCGCAGCCGGACTGTCACCATCAATGGATCCAAAATTTCCCTGTCCATCTATCAGTGGGTAACGTAATGACCATTCCTGAGCCATACGTACCATCGCATCGTAAACAGATGTGTCGCCATGAGGATGATACTTTCCAAGTACCTCCCCTACTATTCTTGCAGACTTTTTGTAGGGCCTGTTTGAAAGAGTTCCCAATTCCAGCATTCCATATAATACCCTGCGGTGGACAGGTTTCAAACCATCGCGCACATCAGGAAGAGCCCGGGACACTATCACTGACATCGAATAATCAATATACGCGGCCTTCATTTGGCTTTCGATGTTTACCCGGATAATCTTTTCATTTGTCTGATTTAATTCTTCACTCATAATTCACTAGATAATTTTAAGCGCTGATTTTTAAAGTGGAAGTTGTAATAATTCCTCAAAATTGAATATGAAACAAAATACAACTTACTTATTATCAATTATTTATGTAAAATCCTTATCAATGCACGAAATTACGGATATTTTTTGATAGTACCTGTTAACTGTTTGCTTTGATTATTAACAAGCTAAAATATTGATAACTGGATATTTATAGTCTTAAGACAAGGTTATAAACAATGATCTACCGCCAGGCAGATCAATATGCAGGGAAAATCCTGTCAAATGAAATCAAATGAAACATAGGCAGGGGATATTTGTTATAACTTTGCACCTCAAAGCTGCATGTATTTTTTGCCAATACATCTTATTGATACGGCAAAGCGTTTGTTAGCATGATGCTTACTTAGCAGGCCTGATGATGAATGGCTTCATAAATATGATGTAACCTATTGTAAATAAATATATTAAATTTTAACTTCAGATAAATGGAAGCAAAATTCTCACAACGTGTAAAGGACGTTTTGTCATATAGCAGGGAAGAAGCTATGCGACTTGGCAATGATGCCGTTGGAGTAGAGCACCTTATATTAGGGATAATCCGTGAAGGCGATGGCAAGGCAATTCAAATTCTTACAGGATTAGGTGTTGACTTGCTTTCACTCAGAAAATCAATTGAAAGTGCCATCGTTGTTCCAAATAAGAAAGTCAGGCTACAGGACAATCTACCGCTTGTTAAACAAGCTGAACGTGCGTTAAAAATTACCTACCTGGAAGCGAAACTATTTAACAGTGATATCATTGGTACCGAACATTTACTACTTGCAATCCTAAAAGATGATGATAATGTCGTTTCGCAAACTTTTAGTAGGTATGGGATTAATTACCAGGTAATTAAGGAAGAGCTTAAAAATATGCAATCCAATGAGCAGACAGATATACCACCTGATATTTTTTCAGAACACCCTGGAAATATGGCAGAAGATGATCCCGAAGACAAATCTTTGGGAGGAGGTGCCAGAAAACCTGGCGAATCAAAATCAAAAACACCTGTGCTCGATAATTTCGGGCGCGACTTGACCCGTGCTGCTGAAGATGGACGTTTAGATCCAATTGTAGGCAGAGAAAAGGAACTGGAAAGGATTGCCCAAATATTAAGCAGGAGGAAGAAAAACAATCCTGTGCTGATCGGAGAACCAGGAGTAGGAAAATCAGCTATCGCAGAAGGCCTGGCACTTCGGATTGTGCACCGCAAGGTAAGCAGGGCTTTATTCAACAAGCGCGTTTTCACCCTCGATCTGGCATCCATTGTTGCCGGCACAAAATACCGTGGTCAGTTTGAAGAACGCATGAAAGCTGTGTTGAATGAACTGGAGAAGAATCGTAATATAATACTTTTTATTGATGAAATTCACACAATCGTTGGTGCAGGAAATGCTTCCGGTTCCCTCGATGCCTCAAATATGTTCAAACCTGCACTGGCACGTGGTGAAATTCAGTGCATAGGTGCCACAACACTGGATGAATACCGCCAGTACATCGAGAAAGATGGAGCTCTCGAAAGACGTTTTCAAAAAATTATGGTTGATCCGACCACACCAGATGAGACTGTAGAAATTCTTGAAAATATCAAGGAAAAATATGAAGATCATCACTTTGTGAAATATACAAGTGATGCAGTTAAAGCATGTGTTTCTCTCACCCAGCGATATATAACCGACAGATATCTGCCTGATAAGGCAATTGATGCTCTCGATGAAGCTGGCTCAAGAGTTCATATAACCAATATCCGTGTTCCGAATGAGATCATTGCCATTGAAGCACGAATTGAAGAGGTCAAAGTAATGAAAACCAAGTCAATCAGTAGCCAGAAATTTGAAAAGGCAGCTGAATACCGAGATATTGAGCGCAAATTACAGCATGAACTTGAGATTGCAAAACAGAAATGGGAAGAGGATTCGAAGATAAACAGGGAAATTGTCAGTGAAGATAATGTGGCCGAAGTGGTGGCCATGATGACAGGAATTCCTGTGCAGCGAATTGCACAGAATGAAAGCGAACGATTAGTCAAAATGGAGGCTGAGCTTGCCAATTCGGTAATCGGCCAAAATGAAGCCATTAAAAAAGTGGTAAAGGCAATCCGGCGAAACCGCGCAGGACTCAAGGATCCGAATAAACCTATCGGGACATTTATTTTTCTTGGACCTACCGGTGTTGGGAAGACACATCTTGCCAAGGTGCTTGCGAAATATCTGTTCGATACTACTGATGCACTCGTTCGAATTGACATGAGTGAATACATGGAAAAGTTCTCAGTGTCCAGGTTAGTTGGAGCCCCTCCAGGTTATGTTGGTTACGAAGAAGGCGGACAACTAACTGAAAAAGTCAGGCGAAAGCCTTATTCAATTGTGCTGCTTGATGAGATAGAAAAAGCGCATCCTGATATTTTCCACTTGTTATTACAGGTGCTGGATGACGGTCAACTCACTGATAGCCTTGGAAGAAAGGTAGATTTCAAGAACACTATCCTGATCATGACTTCTAATATCGGGTCGCGCCAGTTGAAAGATTTCGGACAGGGAGTAGGTTTTGCCACCTCATCGCGCCGTGATGCCTCTACTGATTATGCAAGGAGCATCATTGAAAATGCATTGAAAAAAACGTTCGCACCTGAATTTGTTAACCGAATAGATGATATAGTGATTTTTGATTCGCTGGAACGTGAATCAATACACCAAATCATTGATATTGAGCTGGCACAGCTTTTTGAAAGAGTAAAACAGATGGAATATTCTGTCGAAGTGACTGACAAAGCGAAAGACTTTATTGTTGAAAAGGGTTGGGATTCCCAGTATGGAGCAAGACCATTGAAAAGAGCAATACAGAAATATGTCGAAGATGAACTTGCAGAAGCTATTATAACATCCAAAGCAAAAGCAGGTGATAAAATTTTAGTTGATTACAGGGAAAATGAAGAAAGACTGGATATTACTGTTATTAAGAAAGAAGCCGTTGAGACGAACGAAAACTAGTTAAAGATAACGTTTCCAGTCTTTCATTTGTTCTGATTCACTTGCTTTAATAAAAACATCAGAGAATGCAGTAATACAATCTTTGAGTTGTTTGGTTATTTCAGGGTCATTCATGCTGAAATAGCGTATCATAACAGAAAATCCTGTGTTTTTATATTTGAGAATGGTATTTTCATTACCCATGACAAGAAAATCATTATCTTCTTTAAATGCTGCAAGTCCATACTTTTCAGCCAGGGCTGAGCAGATTAGCATTGGCTTCAGCCGTGAAATTTCAGGGAAGTAATATTCACCCATAAAAAACCTGTTCCTGACAAAATAAAAAAGTGCTCTCACTTCAGAATCAAACAAATTCTCATCATAACCGAGAACCTTAATTTCATGAACAGATTCGGTAATAACATTTAAGTAGTCAGGGCTTCCTCTTCTGCCAAGCAATAACTGCATTGGTGATCCATAGGCAAACTGAAGAAACTCAATCTTTTGATTGGTCTGGAATGTTTCAATTTTATGATCGGGATCAAAAAAAGTAATAATATGATTAATGAAATCATCCTTAATGGCCTGTGGTAAAGGATGGGTGAAAAAAAACTTTCTATAGGCACTGACATACTCAGCGCTATATTTCCCATGAATCAGATGAATGATTAAAAGATAAAACTGCTTTCTATAGACAAGGTAAATGATAAGAAACAGAATAAGAGGGCCAATCCAGGCGATATGATCCAGAAAATTGTTATTCATAGCAACTATAACATAATGAATGAAATGATATAGACCTCACTGATTGTAAACCAAATTTTTATAACCTCTGAGATCGTTGGATGAAAAATTGTTGATAAAACTAACATTCGATACGTTTTCAGCCCTTACTTTTCTGATAAATATCTCAGATGAAGAAAAATACCTGCGATCACGTTCAGTATCGAGTAATAATAAATAACCCATGATTATGTTGCCTGCCATTTCAACAAGGCGGCGCGAATGAAAGTCAAGCAATTCATTATCATCGCCTTCAGTAATCTTTACAACTATCTTTTCATACTGATCAGTCATTTTGAGTAAAATGTTTTTCATGTGCTCCAATTCGGGATGTATGGGTCTGGATGCATATTCCCGGATTAACTTCAGGTAGGCTCCGTTTCCGACTCCTCTGACAGCAGCAACGACCTGTAATTGAGAAGTACCTTCATAAATGGTGGTTATTCTTGCATCCCGATACAGACGTTCAACAGGAAAGTCTTTCATATACCCCGTCCCACCATGAATTTGAATAGCATCGTATGCAATCTGATTACAATACTCGCTGGCAAATAGCTTAACCATTGGAGTCAGTATATCGGCATTACGGCTGTAATACTTCTGTTCGTTCTTTTCTTCGGGTGACAATTTACGGCTGTCGGCCAGAAATGTGTATGCTTTATAAACATCAACAAAGCGTGCTGTTTCGTAAAGAAGTGACCTGGAAGCATGAATCTTTGCCTGCATCATCGTAAGCATCTCATAAACAGCAGGGTATTTAATTATTGGTTTTCCGAATTGTTCTCGTTCGTAAGCGTATTTTAACGCTTCGCGGAACGCAGCTTCCGCAATACCAACTGATTGTGCACCAACTCCAAGGCGAGCTGAGTTCATGAGCGACATCACATATTTTATTAATCCCATTCTGGTTTCACCAATCAGAGTGGCAGGTGCGTTAACAAAAACCATTTCACATGTTGGCGAACCCTTGATCCCAAGTTTATTTTCTATTCTGCGTATGTTTACTGCCCTTGCTTCACGGTCATAAACAAACAGTGAAAGTCCTCGGGCATCAGTAGTTCCTTCTTCGGTGCGTGCCAATACAAGTGAAATATCAGCATCACCATTTGTGATGAAACGTTTAACTCCATTTAGATACCATTTTCCTGAAGCAGGATCAAATGTTGCTCTAAGTTGAACTGATTGAAGATCGGAACCGGCATCGGGTTCAGTAAGAATCATGGCAGCTGTGGCCCCTTTGTTGAAACGGGTAAGGTATTTTTCTTTGATTTCGTCTGAGGCAAATTCATGAATTGTTTCAGCGCAGTCCTGTAAACCCCAGATATTAGCAAATCCAGCATCAGCACGGGATATAATTTCAGCAGACATGACATAAGGGACAATAGGAAAATTCAATCCACCATATTTTCTCGGAAGAGACATGCCGACCAGACCAGCCTTGACAAGCACTTCGTGATTCTCGCTGGTTCCGGAGGCATACTTGACTTCATTGTTTAATAACACTGGTCCATCATGATCTACTCCTTCAGCATTGGGATGAATAGTTTCGGCCGAAATTTCACCGATGATCTCAAGTATTTTTTCATAACTGTCAAGAGCGTCTTCATAATCCAGCGGGGCATGATCATATGATTCCCTTTCAGAATAATTATCCTCCTTCAGGTGAACAATTTTTTGCATGAAAGGATGGGTGAGATGAAATCTGAGATGTTCGTTATCGTTGAAAAAATTGGCCATTTTTCGATCTTTTGTTAATACGCTTTTATTTTGAGTTTTCTCGGTAATATTTGATCATTTTGGGAATAACATCAACTACATCACCAATTATCGTGTAGTCAGCAATAGCATTGATTGGTGCATGAGGATCGGTATTGATTGAAATGATCTGAGCTGATTGGTCCATTCCTGCCCTGTGCTGCACGGCGCCAGAGATTCCACATGCAATATATAGCTTAGGTCTCACGGTAATGCCTGTCTGGCCAACCTGCCTTTCATGTTCCACAAAACCTGCATCAACAGCTGCGCGGGAAGCGCCAACCTGTGCACCAAGCACATCGGCTAATTGAAATAACAGTTCAAAATTTTCTTTTGTTCCAACTCCATAACCACCGGCCACAATAATCTGAGCATTTTTGATGTCAATTTTGCTTTTTTCCATGTGACGTTCAACAATACTAACCATGAAGTCTGTATTGCTGATTATGGAATTAACGTCAATATTTCTGACCGAACCTTTAAAGTTTGGATCAAGGATTTCTTTCTTCATGACGCCCTCTCTCACTGTGGCCATCTGCGGACGTGTTTCAGGATTTATAATGGTAGCTATAATATTTCCTCCAAATGCTGGTCTGATCTGATAAAGCAGGTTTTTGTACTCTTTTTGAGTGCGATTTTCTGTGTGATCGCCAATTTCAAGGCTGGTACAATCGGCAGTAAGTCCGCATCGAAGCGCAGATGCAATGCGTGGGGCGAGGTCTCTGCCAATGGAAGTGGCTCCAAACAAGGCAATTTCAGGCTGTTCCTTTTCAAGCACATATTTTAGTATTGAAGCATGGGGTAATGTAAGATACGGAAATAAAAGTTCATGCGATGCTACATGAACCACATCCACACCGTATGGGAAAACGGATGCAGTGACAGATTCTTTCTTTTCATTCCCTATAATTACTGCTTCAAGTTTTGTTTTCAGTTGATTGGCTAACTTTCTTCCTTTCGACAGCAGTTCAAGGCTAACTTCAGCTACCTGGCCATCATCTGTAATTTCGCAGTATACAAAAACACTGTTCACGTTCGGTCGGTTTTGTGATAGATATTTAAAAATTCTTTCTGATGATCATGTAATAATATTACCCGATAATGTGATTATCAAGAAGTTCTTTGATCAATGATTCAATTTCCTGAGTACTATGAATAACACGGGTATCTTTATGCTGTAATACAACATTTTCTATTTTTTTCACTTTTGTTGGACTTCCAGATAATCCAAGATGTTCAATATCAGCATGAATATCGTCAACTCCCCATTCCTCAATCTGAAGGTATGGTCGGTCTTGATATAATTCTGTATAATCCCGGGTTTCTGATTGCAATTCCGTGACCGTTCGTGCATGTTTGTTTTGCATTACCAGCCTTGCCACCCTGGGTCTGCAATGAGGTGCCGAACTGTGGACAGTGATGGCAAGTGGCAGGACAGATTTAACTATTTCCACACCCCTTTCCAACCTCCTTTTAATAACTACTCCATCATCAGTCAGGGAAATGATCTCTTCAGCATAAGTAACCTGTGGAATTCCAAGTTTTTCAGCAGTCTGAGGACCAACCTGAGCTGTATCGCCATCAATGGCCTGTCGTCCGCTGATCACCAGATGAAAAGGCATCAGTTTTCTTATAGCAAGTGAAAGTACGTAAGATGTTGCCAGAGTATCGCTTCCTGCAAATTTGCGATCAGTGATGAGGTACCCTTTATCTGCTCCCCGATACATTGCCTCACGAATAATTTCGGCTGCTCTTGCCGGCCCCATCGTTAAAAGTATCAGTTCAGCATCCGGCCTCATATCTTTGATACGCAAAGCTTGTTCAAGAGCGTGCAGATCCTCGGGATTAAAAATCGCAGGCAGTGCAGCACGGTTGACCGTCCCATCTGCCTTCATTGCGTCTTTACCCACATTTCTTGTGTCGGGAACCTGTTTAGCCAGGCAAATTATGCGAAAACTCATATTTAACTTCTTAAAGTATTTTGATTGCTGCAAAATTAACAATTAAGCATTCAGCTCAATTGATTTTCCGGTTCCTTATTCTTATTCAGAGGATTTTCATGACATTCCCTGCATTCAAGACTTTTATTGTACATTTCCATTGCTCTTGCACTCATACCCATACTACTGAATCCACCGTCGTGGAAAAGATTCTGCATAGTCACCTTGCGGGTTAAATCTGAAAAAAGTGTGATACAGTAATCTGCACACTCCAAAGCACTTGCATTGCCGAGGGGCGACATACGTTCAGTAAAATCCATTAATCCTCCAAAGCCTTTCACACCCATACCGGCAGTAGTTGGAGTTGGCGACTGGGAGATGGTATTGATCCGGATTTTCTTTTGCCTGCCGTAGATGTAACCGAAACTTCGTGCTATGGATTCAAGCGCTGCCTTTGCATCAGCCATATCGTTATATTCAAATAGAGTGCGTTGTGCTGCAATATACGACAGCGCTACAATTGATCCCCATTCGTTGATAGCATCCAGTTTTTTCGCCACCTGTATCATTTTATGGAACGAAATTGCAGAAATGTCAATGGTTTTCAAAAAGTTATCATAGTTGATATCGTCGTAAGGGATTTTCTTTCTCACATTCGGTGACATGCCAATGGAATGGAGCACGAAATCAATCTTTCCACCATAATACTCCATTGTTTGTTTAATAAGTTCTTCAAGATCATTGATTTTAGTGGCATCGGCGGGGATGACTTTTGCCGATATCTTACCGGCAAGTTCATCAATGCTGCCCATTCTAAGTGCAATTGGGGTGTTGGTAAGCACAATGTCTGCACCTTCTTGATGAGCACGTTCAGCTACTTTCCACGCTATGGAAAGATCGTTTAACGCACCAAAAATCAATCCTTTTTTACCTTGTAACAAATTGTATCCCATATTATTTGTATTGTTTTTTCATGATTGATACTCCATAAGTTCTTTTGCTTTCATCACCGAAATTTCTGAAATATTTTCACCACTGAGCATTTTTGCAATTTCCATAATACGCTCATTGTGGTCGAGTGTTTTGATATTTGAATGGGTACCCTTTACTCCTGAATCTTTGTATACCAATAAATGATGATCAGCTTTCCCGGCGATTTGAGGAAGGTGAGTTATTGTGAGCAATTGCATAAAAACAGCCATATTTTGCATCATCGCTCCCATTTTGGCAGCAATTTCTCCCGAAATTCCAATGTCAATTTCATCAAAAACGAGAGTAGGCAATTTTTTCTTTCTTGACAATAAGTATTTTACTGAAAGCATTAACCGAGATAACTCACCCCCGGAAGCAACTTCAGCAACGTCCTTCACATGTCCTCCTTTGTTGGCATTAAAAAGTATTCTGATTTTATCAGAACCATCAATACCCGGCTCAGGCATCTTCTCAGCTATAAATTGAACCGACGCATTCGGCATTCCAAGTTGAATGACAAGACTGGTTAGTTCGTCGGAAATTGTTTTTAGAACAGAGTGCCGGGCCTGACTAAGTTTTTTATCCGATTCATACAATTGTACCCTCTTCTTATCAATCTTGTCCTGAAGATGCTGAATTTTTTCTTCCAGTGAAACAAGTCCGGTAATTTTTTCCTGAAGTTCACGGGTAATTCGTAATAAATCTTGAATTCCAGATACGTGGTGCTTTTGCTCCAGTTGATAGATCAGGTTCAAACGGCTATTCAGGTAATCTATTCTTTGGGGGTTGAAAACTACGGATTCTTCAAGTTTGAACACTTCATGATCAATATCTTTCATTTCGAACCATATACTTTCAAGACGGCGGTACAATTTTTCCACTTCTTCATGATGTATACTTATTTTTTTCAGTATCCCCAACACTTCAGCCGTCGTTTCAAGAAGATTTACTTCCCTTTCACTCATCAGATGTTTTATCTGCAACAGGTGGTTATTAATTTCCTCAGCATGTGTCTGGATTTCAAGTTCGTTTTCCAGGTCATCCTTTTCGCCCTCTGCTAAACTGGCCTGCATAAGCTCGGACAATAAGAACTGATAATAGTCCTGATCTTTCCGGGCATTTAACTCATCCTGTTGCATTTGCCTGAGATCATTCATCATCAGCCGGAGTGTCCTGAATTCATCCCTGTATTGTTGCAATAAGTGGGTATGGACTCCATATTCATCCACAATACTTAATTGAAATGAAGGGTCACTTAATGACAGTATTGCATGCTGTGAATGAATATCAACAAGTTTTTCACCAAGTTCACGCATTACATTCAGATTCACAGGCGTATCATTAATAAATGCACGGGATTTACCGGAAGGTAAAATTTCACGGCGGAGTATTAATTGGTCATCATAATCAAGGTCATTATTTTTGAAAAAGGGCTCAATTTGATAATCCTTTCCCAAAAACAAACCTTCAACAATGCACTTGCTTGTTTTATCAAATAGCATATTTAAATCGGCTCTTTGCCCGAGGATTAATGAAAGAGCACCAATAAGAATGGATTTTCCAGCACCAGTTTCACCCGTAATCACAGTAAATCCGGTTTCAAAATTGATTGATAGGTTCCGGATAAGGGTGTAATTCTCCACTGTCAGTTGCTGCAACATGTTGTTGTCTAATTAAAGCAGCGGCTAAGATAATATTAATTCATTAGTTAGCACTGCCAGCAAGGCATTTTGAAGCGAATGTTTTTTGACAATACTAAATTCAAACGAAGTTATTTAATATCATGCTTCTGTTTGGTTAATAAAAACCTAAAGCCCCTCTTTGGTGGTAAGTATCTTTTCATAGGTGTTAGCTTGCGAAGGGTCCAGTTCTTTAAGAATGTTAACAGCTTTAGGTTTATCCATTTGGCTTGCCTGTGAAAAGATGTTAACCAGTTCCTCTTTCTTCGCTTCCATAAAAAGTTGAAGCAGGAACAAGCCAGGGCGGCTTCTTTGAACCCGTTGCAATAATTCGAGGCTTTCCATGACAGCTAATCTACCCATTTCAATATTGTCAGACATTACATCTAGACCTCTGCGGTGATAAACATACAATGCTTCTCTGACCGGAGTATATGAACCATTCAGCAGATTTTCAATAAGCCAGTAACGGTTGCGCTGGCTTTCAAAAGCTTTCCAGCCTTTTTCCGGTGCATTTTGGGCAGCGGAAACGATAGCATTGGCTTTTTCGAAATATTGTGTTCCTCCAAATTTTGAAAACGTATCGCTATCGAGGCCAAGAAATAAATTTACATAAAAAGCCAGTGTCGATGTCAGGTTATCAGTATGTGAGCCTTCAACAAATTCAAGAGGTTGCTGCTCGATATACTTAAATTGAAAATCACGGTCTACCCAGTTCAGAATTACGCTATTGTAGTTAGTTTTGTAAATCGGACGGCGTACTATCAGGTTTATTCTTCCCTTGTATTCGTCACCCGATACCCTTTCGGTAAGGGTGATCATCATTGTTCCTTCAACTCTTTCCTCAGGTTTGTATTTCAGATTTGTCCAGGTTTTCTTATTCAGAAACTCACCAATAGCAGTCTGAAGGGTTTGAAATATCCTCTGATCAGTACCCTGAAGCTGTTGGGAATTGATTGAAATTGAAATCATAAGCTCCTGAGATCCTGCTGAGAGGGCAAAAAAAATCAGAATTACAAAAATTACATATTTCATAACAACATTATTTGCTTATAGTAACTAGCTCTTGCGTTTCATGAAATCATAAACATACTCTGCAATGTCCTCAGCAACTTCTTTTTTTGTCTTTAGACCATATTTCCTGACAGTTCCGGTTCGATCAAGAATTGTGATTTTGTTGGTGTTTGTAGCAAAGCCTGCGCCTGGCTGGCGCAACGAGTTCAAAACGATGATATCAATATTTTTATTTTGTAGTTTCTGTCTGGCATGATCCAGTTCATTATCTGTTTCCAGTGCAAAACCCACAATCAATTGATTTTTGTTTCTTTTCCCGGCAAGTTCGCTTAGAATGTCTGGAGTTGGTTTAAGTTCCAGGCTTGGTTTGTAATCAGTTTTCTTGATTTTTGTGGGAGAATAATTTTCGGGTTGAAAATCTGCGACTGCTGCCGCCATGATGATAATATCAGCATGCAGAGCTGCGTTCATGCATGCATCATGCATTTGTGCGGCCGAAATTACATCAATTCTCCCGATACGCCCTTTAGGAGTCGCAAGATGCACGGGGCCCGATATTAAAGTAATACTAGCGCCCTTTTGTTCCATAGCTTCGGCAAGGGCAAATCCCATCTTACCTGAAGAATAATTTCCAATGAACCGCACAGGATCAATATTCTCATAGGTGGGACCAGCTGTGATCAATACCTTCAAACCATTAAACCAAAAGTCCGGATAAAAAAATTGCTGTACGATCCGAAAAATTTCATCGGGTTCTTCCATCCTGCCTGCTCCGCACAACCCACTGGCTAGTTCACCTTCGCGCGGTTCTATTAATTTATGTCCGAATGATCTGATAGTTTCAATATTTTTTTGTGTGGAAGGATGATTGAACATATCAAGATCCATAGCCGGAGCAAAGAAAACAGGGCACCGTGCTGCCAGATAAGTCGTAAGCAAAAGATTATCAGCAATACCTGTGGCCATTTTCGCCAACGTGTTAGCCGATACCGGAGCGATTAGTAAAATATCTGCCCATTCAGCTAGTTCAATATGGCTGTTCCATGCACCGGTCTGCTTATCAAACGGAGCGATGTAAACAGGAGAACCCGAGAGTGCAGAAATAGTCAGTGGCGTGATAAAATCAACAGAAGCTTCAGTCATGATTACTTTGACTTCGGCTTGAGCCTTTTTAAGCAAACGGATCAGTAAAGGTATTTTATACGCTGCAATGCTGCCTGTAATACCTATCAGAATTTTACGCCCTTTAAGCGTCATCAGAATAATTTTGTAAATGATACGAAAAATTAACTCTCTTTCGCAGGATTACGGAAATAGACCTTTTTGTTTACAAACTCGTTGATTGAGATCAGCGTCGGTTTAGGCAGTTGTTCATAAAATTTAGCTATCTCGATCTGTTCACGGTTTTCAAAAACTTCTTCAAGATTATCATTGGGAGTGGCAAAATCAGAGATTTTGCGGTCAAGCTCTTCCTTGATGTCCATGGCAATCTGGTTTGCGCGCTTTGAAATAATGACAACAGATTCATAAATGTTTCCGGTAGGATTATGTAGTTCGGAAAGATTTCTGGTTGTTGTGGAGGGAAAAACTTTTAATCTTTTGTAGTCCATATTAAAGTTAAAGTGATGAATTTGTCTGTGAATTTAATTGACGTAATATATTTCGCTGTATTTGAGTAGCTTCACGGCCATAATTGCCTGAAGGAAACTGTGCTATAAAATTATCGTATGCTTCAAGTGCTACCTGGAATCTTTCTGCTTTTTTCTCCTCTATACTCTTTTCAGCAAGATCGTAACGTGCTTTCAGGATCATGATCATAACCTCTTCCCGGTAACCTGTATCAGGAAAATCTTTTAAAATATTGTTTAGTGAAGTAATGGCAGCATTGTAATTCTCCATTTTATAATATAATCTTGCCATTTCCATTGCTTTAAGTTCCAATTTCGATCTGAGCTGGTCAATCAGATTGTTTGCTTCATGTACACGCTCGCTTCCTGGAAATTTATTAATAAAGAATTGTAGTTCTTCAATAGCCTCTTTTGTATTGGTTTGATCAAGGCTGTAACCTGGAGAATCAAGATATTTACAATAAGCGCTCATAAAAGTACACTCCTCCACGTATTTACTCCGGGGAAAAGTACTGACAAGCCTGTTGAAGTAAAAACTCCCAAGTATGTAATCTTTCTGATTGTAATGTGCATAGGCATAGGTATATGCTATGGTCTCAGCACGATCAGTTCCTCTGTAAAACGGTAGAATCTGATCGAAAAGTTGTATGGCGCGGTAATAATCACCCTGATTGTAGTAGCTAAAAGCCATCTGATACTTTTCTTCATAGTCGTTACTCTTAAGCAATTGCTGATATTTACTGCACGAAGTAAACAGTAATCCTGTAAATACAGTTAACAATGTGATTTTTTTGAACATGCTGCAAAATTAATACTTTTCCTTTTACCGCAAACAACGGTCAATCAGGTTGTATTATTTCTTAACGCTCTCAATGCGTCAGATTTACTTTTCCAGAAATTACTTATTCCCCGCTCACAGCAATATTTCCTGAATAATACATAAACATGTGTAAAACAATACTAATCAAGTTTTTTCGTAGTACTTTCCTTTATATCGGGGAAAAAACAGGGTATGGGGGAACCATGGGATTTAGCCCAACATCAAAAATTCTACGAATAAATCAGGATAAATATTACAATGAATGTCAATTAGTTAAATAAATAAACCGGCAAGAATGCCGAATTTTTACGAAATTTGCATAAAGAGGGTATTTTTGCATCATTTTCAGCCTTTCAAAAAATGATAAGCAGAATTAACAAACATGATTCATTTGTTGCAGTGATACATTCACTTGCTTTTTTTATGCTTGCTTATCTATTCGTGTGGCTGTTCCAAAGCCTTACTACTGTGCTGGTTGCTAATAGCCTCGAAATCCCGACTGCATGGTATTATGACCGCATTGATTTTCTGATCCCGGAAGCTAAATGGGATGCAGATCTTGTAAAACTGACCTTTAGCACTGCCCCATTGATTAGTCTGGTAATCTCAATTCTTTTCCTGATTGCCTATTACAAAGTTATGGAATTGAACGGTATTTTGAAACTATTTTTCCTATGGGGTTATATTCACGGATGGACGGGATTCTTTGGTTCTGTTTTTATCGGTACCATTACCGGATCAGGATTCGGGTATGTTGTGGCCTGGCTTTATCTGAACGATACAGCACTACTTACTACGAGCCTTGTATCTTTATTCATGCTTTTTCTTGGGGGATTTATTATCGCCAGGCCAGTACTGATATCAGCCAACTATTACGTGAACTTCCTGCCCGAGGAATCAAGAAATGGTTTCCTGTTTTCACAAATGATATTACCTGCCTTTATTGGAATATGCCTGATAGTGGTATTAAGAGTTCCGGCTTCATATGAGGTACAGCTTATTCCATTTACTGCTATTCTTATGATACTTCCGGTTTTTATGAGAAGGTACCATTTCCCCGTTATCTACTTTGATGACGAAAAGATAGAAACCCGGCTGGAATGGATTTACATCATTCTATCCATTTCTTTCGCAACGGTATTCAGGATAATTTTTGCATCAGGATTAAGAAGCGGGGACTAAAGAATCTGGATTTTCTTTTTCGCAGTACCCCTTTCATTCTGGATTTTCAAAACATATAATCCTTTTGGAAATCCTCTCAAATCTATACTGGTATTAGTTTCATCGCAGACAAAAGAAAAACTCTTACAACCACAGAGGTTTATCAGTTCAATAGTTCCAAGATCTCTGTCAGAAATGATATGCAACAATCCCTCAGTAACAGGGTTTGGATATGCTTTTATGTTTAGAACACCGGCAATTTGGTCTATTCCACCCTGAAGGGGAGATAATTTAACATCCAGCCACGTTGTTTGTCTGTGAGTCGTATTTATATTAGTTATCGTTTTAGATGAATACCCGGGAGCTGAGAAAGTAAAATTATATGAACCCTGGTAGATGTAGCGGTGGAAATCGCCAACAGGAAGGTTCGAATAAACAAATGAACTGTCAAGGTCATGCCCTTCAATAAATATCTTAGCCCGAACCGGCTCACCTGTAACGGAATCGCTTATCACACCTCTCACTCCATAGAGTGATTGTTCAATAAAGTTCAAAAATGAGCGATAATTGTATTCCCAGTATAAGGGTAACTGGTTCAGAGCAGGAATTTTTACATTGGATAATTCAAGTGTAAACTCCCGGCAGCCCTGAAAAAAATTCATATAGTCCTGCCTTCCGCCTGTAATGGTGTACCAGAGGTATCCGCGGGTTATGCCATTCTCAAAAAGACGGAAATAGGGAGAAGGACTATGGGATATTACAGTGTCAGCATATTCCCGCATGGTATATACCCACCAGGGATTATCAGCAGACAAATGCGGCCATGTATCCCAGGGAAAATTGCATACTTCAGCACCTCCATGCCAATTGGCAGAAATATTAAATTTTTGGTTTTCGGCAAGATTAATAAAAATAATTGTTTCCGGTTGCCACGCATTACCATCGGGATGCGGACCAGCTTCCGGATCGGGGTAATTTCGGTTTAGGTCAACGTTGGATGCATTCAGGCGTTTTGCACCAGTAATTGTATGATTACCAAAATGATATGTGCCATCAGGATTAGCAAGCGGATTAATCCAGATGTCAACACTGTCAACCAACCTGGTAATAAAAGTATCGGAACCGTAATTAGAAAGCAGGTAATCAATTAACCGCAAACTCAAAACATATCCGGTGAGTTCATCACCATGAATAGTAGCTGTGTAAAGAAACCTGGGTTTGGTACTTGATGCATCTGCTTCTTTTGTTATTCTGGCAGCCAGCAGTTTGCGTCCACTGGGCAGAGTTCCAAATTCATGTATCCGACAAATTGCAGGAAAATCATTGCCGAAATTATTCATTATGGCCAGGTATGCATCATAGGTTGGATAAAAATCCCAATCGCTGTGATTTTTCATCTGTTGAATATCAATAGCATCAAAATCCAGTAGTTCAGAAGGGTGAGGTAAAAAACAGTAAGGAATATCGAGTTTAAGAAACTCACTGAACTCTTTCAGATTGGCATTGGCTATCAGTGTATCACCGTTGATGCCATCAATTGAAAACATGCCGGAAAATTCAGAAATATCCATTCCGGGAGTAATAATGAATCCAAAATATTTTTCGCCGCGTTCCATGAACACTGATTCAATATTCTGTGATTGGAGCGCAAAAGAGATCAGGATCAATAATCCCGGAAAAAGGCCTTTTTGCATGACATTTTTGGTATTAATTCAGATGAAATCCAGTAAAATGAGAGCAGTATTCAGTGAACTGGTTTTATTATTTCTGAAATTTGATTTTCAATTTGTTTAAATACTGCCTGATTAACTTTAACTACGGGTAAGCGAAGATTATTCTGAACGATTCCAAGGATTGAAAGGGCAGCTTTGATTCCGGCAGGGCTTCCATCGGCAAAAAGGCTTTCGATAATACCGGTAAGTTGATAATGAAGAACTCGGGCTTTTTCAAAATCACCACCAAGACCAAGGCGAACCATTTCTGAAAACTCAGCTGGAAAAGCATTGGCGACCACTGAAATAACACCATCTGCACCGAGAGCCAGCATCGGGAGGGTTAGTATATCATCACCTGAAATAACCTTAAAATCAGCAGGTTTGTGTTTGATGATCTCCATACATTGAACCAGGTTTCCTGAGGCCTCTTTAACAGCTACAACATTATTAAGTTCATGCGCTAATCTTAATGTGGTTTCAGCGGTCATGTTCACACCCGTACGCCCTGGTACATTATAAAGAATAACAGGTACCTGCGAAACAGAAGCTATGTTTTTAAAATGTAGGTAAAG
>CAYQRU010000063.1:0-6470 GCA_964419945.1 uncultured Bacteroidales bacterium
GAAATGATCACGGTGGTTGAGTTCCCGGGTGGCAAACCCATGCTTTTTAGCCCCGCCAGCAATGTCATAACATGCGCAACCGATGAGCGCAGAAAGCTTATTGAAGCCTCAGTGAGGCTTTGCAAATTGATCAACTTACCAGTCAGGATTGGATTGCTTGCCCGCTGCCGACTGGAAGACATGCCTAATGAAGCTGGCACTGATATAGGCCGCTTTTACAGTGAAACCGATCAACTGGTTGATGAATATAAAAAGCAATATAACATAAGAAACTATGGAATTGATTTTGAAAGTGCTTTCCAGGATGGAGTAACAATCCTCATTGAGCCTGACGGCACGGCTGGCAACCAGGTGCTTCGCACACTCTACTTTCTTGATGTAATAAAATTTTTTGGGGCTCCTTACATGCGATCGGATCATACTGTTATTGAAACCTTTAAACACGGAAAAGACTTTCCTGATGTAATGCTGCTTGCTTCGGCATTGGCCACTTCAAATCATCACAACAAAAAAGCATAAATCCTATGAAAATGATAAAATTTCTAACCCGCAACTATTCATTTCTCAGCGTTTCGCTAATGTCGGAAGCCTGGAAAGATTTTGAAAAATGCCGCTCAGTAACAGGAATTTCAGACTGTGTTACGGATATCGAATATGCACGAACCATTTGGCGCCTGGATGAAAACTGGATTGACAATGTTTCAAAAAGCCATCTCTCAACTCCATTGCCTGAATTGATGGGCTTTATCAAAAGAGGGCAGGAAATCGGTAACCAGCTTTGTGTTTTATCGCGCAAACTTTTTGAAAACAATGAAATTGACAGGCAACAGTTGCCAGGCAGACACCTGAACGATCTGCTTTCATGGATCGAACTCTTTCAATCGAATGCTGCTTTTATCCTTATCACGCATCCACTTGCCAAGGCAGTTGAGAAAAGGCTGCTTGAGGTACTTACCAGATATGGTTTGCCTGACGACAACCTGGACCAGGCATTGCTCGACCTTTCAATAACACGAAAGTCGAACGCTGCCGAAGAAGAAAACTTCGATCTGTTTTTTATTCAGAGACGCATGACCCGTCCCGATTTTGATGTCGAAAAAGCACTCCAGGCCCATACCCGCCAGCATGCTTTTTTAAATTACAGAGATCCATTTTCCGGAGGTTTCACCATTGACTATTTCAGGGAAAGGCTGAACACCCGGCTTGAATTACCTAACTATTTTTTACCCTACTCCGACATCATCGAGCAATTTGATGCACGGGAAAAAGAACTTATTGAACTTCATGAAGAATTTGTGTTCTACCGCACTTACCGAACCGAACGTTCGTACGAGGCGCTGTATTACCTCGAAAAGTTTCTAGAAAATCTTGAAAATGCCACCAATCTTGAAAAACATGAACTTTCATTTTACACTGCCGAAGAACTTACAACCTTTTTGAGCACAGGCCGCCGGGTTGAAGCATGGTTGCTGGCCGATCGTATGAATGAATATGCAATGACCCTGCACAATGAAACATTTATAATGATGCAAGGTAGCAGAGCAAAAGACTGGATCGAGACAAATTTTAAGGAATTTGCCGCACAGGTTTCAGAAGTAAAAGGGCTCGCTGCCTACCGCGGAAAAATTACCGGAAAAGCGCGCATTTTGTTAAGCGCCAGCGACCAGCACACGGTCAATGAAGGCGATATTCTGATCGTGCCCATGACAACACCCGATTATCTTCCCAGCATGCAGCGCGCAGCAGGATTCGTTACAGATGAGGGTGGCGTAATCTGTCATGCTGCCATTGTGGCCAGGGAACTGAAAAAACCTTGTGTAATCGGAACCAAAAAAGCTACTTCTGTTTTTCAATCAAACGATACTGTTGAAGTGGACGGATTCACAGGCATGGTAAGACTGATAGCACGGGCATAATATGGTGAACGTGAAGGGTGTCCTTGCGATAATAGCAAAAAATCCTCAAAAACAAAATACGAGTATTCATCTTACAGTTTCTCCCGCGAGTATTTCAGAATTGTGTAAAGCAATTCCCTGGCTCTGAAAAGCTGGGCTTTTACAGTTCCCAGAGGCATCTGCATTTCATTGGCAATTTCAACGTAGGAGTATTCCTTGAAATACCTTAGCTCTATCAATTTTCGGTAATGCGGTTTCAAACGGTCAACAATTTCGTGCATAAGCAGAGCTTTTTGCTTGCGGATGAAATTTTCTTCCGGCCCGGGTTGCTCACAAGCAATTCCCGGAAGTGAACCTGATATACCGTCAACATTTTCATAAGTCTCATCAATAGAAAATGTCCGGCGGTTTAACCTGCGCTTATGATCAATGAAATTATTGGTAGCTATTTTATAAAGCCAGGTACTAAAAGCATAAACCGGTACATACTGATGAAGGTTTTGAAAAGCTTTTCCAAAAGCCTCAATGGTGAGATCGTCAGCAATATTTTCATCACTGCTCTTTTTAAGCATCATCTCATATACCTGGTTCCAGTAGAGTTTCATCAACTCAGCATAGGCTTTCTGATCACCCTGCATCAGGGCAGCGTGTATCAATTCCTGATCACGACGGGCGCGATCGCTATGAGAGCTTCTTAGTTCCATTTCTTGCTTTTGTATGCCATTCCAGAGATTGCCAGCAAAGGATTTATAAATGTGAAAAAAGGATCAAGCAACGGCGAAAATAAATATAAATTTCTTTGGTTCAGTTTTTTACTGCAATAACCTAAGAATAACATTCTACATAATAACCTGGAAATATGAACACCTAGAATAATTGGCCAGAACACTTTTAAATAAAGCAGAGAAATGAATGCGCTATAATAAAAAACACCGCTCAGAGCCTGAAATCCTAAAAGGTATTTTTTTAACGGCTGATATAAACTGCCTGTGGAATAATGCCGCCTTTTTTGCCTGATCCACGATTTGAATGATTTTTTAGGTTCTGAAACAACATGAGCCTCTTTTGAAATAATAATCCGGGTGTTGGTTTTTGTTGCTGCAGATTTTATAAACAGATCGTCGTCACCTGACTGTATATGATAATGACTGATGAAACCCTTATGTTTGAAAAAAAGTGACTTTCGGTACGAAAGGTTACGCCCAACGCCCATGTAAGGTATACGAGCCAAAGCAAATGAAAAATACAAGATGCCAATCTGGAAAGCATCAAAGCGGATGAACAGGTTTAATAATCCCGGTTGTTTCTCATAGGGGCTAAAACCCAGCAGGATTTCAGTTTTATGGTCATAACCTGCTATCATTTTCCTTATCCATTGGTTAGAAACCGGGTAGCAGTCGGCATCGGTGAGTAAAAGTATTTCATTTTTCGCTGTTCTGATCCCGACTGACAATGGGAACTTTTTGCTCCTGAAGAAAATCACACTTTGTTTTACATGCACAACTTTCAATGCGGGAAATTGCTGTGACAAATTCAAAAGAACTTCTTCCGTATCATCATCCGAAGCATCATTAACAACAACAACTTCAAAATCAGGATAATCCTGAGTAAGAATGGCAGGAAGGTTTTGCCTTAATCTATGCCCGTCATTGTGCGCGGCAATCACAACAGAAACAGATTCTGAAGGTTCTGAAAATGGTTTGGGGTTATAAAAAGCAAGCCGGCTATAAAAGTACAAGTAATAAAATAGTTGGGTGAGAAAAGCTATTGCAAAGACAACCAACAAAATAATGCTGAGTAATGGGAGTTGCTGAAGGAATTGCATATGCACAGATTTGTAGCGGCAAAAGTATCTAAATCAATTGAGAAAATACTTTTGAAATCCTGCACGGTATTCTTTAACAAATACACAGACAGATATTGCTTATCATTTAATTTGCCACCTGATTATCCGGAATTACTCTAATTTTGGCGCTCAATCTTTCATCATCTTATGCGGTTTGAACTAACGAAGAAAGATCACCAAAGCAATGCGCGAGCCGGAATCCTGACCACAGGCCATGGAACAGTTGAAACTCCAGTATTTATGCCCGTGGGGACTGCAGGAACTGTTAAAGCTGTGCATATTAAGGAATTGGTTGAAGATATTAAGGCCCGGATCATCTTAGGAAACACTTATCACCTTTACCTAAGACCAGGAACGGATATTCTCAAAGAAGCCGGAGGACTGCACCGGTTTAATGGATGGAATCGTCCGATATTAACCGATAGTGGCGGTTATCAGGTATATTCACTGACACATATACGCAAACTTAAGGAAGAGGGCGTTGTTTTCCAATCGCATATTGATGGTTCGAGACACATATTTACTCCTGAAAATGTAATGGACATTCAGCGTATGATTGGTGCTGATATTATCATGGCTTTCGATGAGTGCACACCTTATCCCTGTGAACACTCATATGCCGCACAAAGCCTGCACCGTACCCATCGCTGGCTCGAAAGGTGCATAAACCATTTTCACGCTTCAGAACCTTTGTATGGATACACCCAATCACTTTTCCCAATCGTGCAGGGAAGCGTTTACCGTGATTTGCGAATACAATCAGCTGAAATAACAGCCCGGTACGAAGCCGATGGGAATGCCATTGGTGGCTTGTCGGTTGGTGAACCCGCAGACATGATGTACGAAATCACTGATCTTGTTTGCAATATATTACCGGAAGATAAGCCTCGTTATCTGATGGGGGTAGGTACTCCGGTAAATATACTTGAAAGCATAGCGCTTGGAATTGATATGTTCGATTGCGTGATGCCCACACGAAACGGTCGTAACGGAATGATTTTTACGCTGAAAGGCAGCATCAATATAAAAAACGAAAAATGGAAGACAGATTTTTCTCCCCTTGATCCGGATGGTGATTCCTTTGCAGATCAGGCATATTCAAGGGCTTACCTCCGTCACTTATTTGCTTCAGGTGAAATGCTGGGTCCCATGATCGCGAGTATTCATAACCTGCGTTTTTATCTTAAACTGGTGGAAGAAGCCCGCCGGCAGATTTTGGAGGGAAATTTCATTTCCTGGAAATCTGATATGGTCAAAGCATTATCAAACAGGCTCTGAAGGGGAATCACGTGTTACAACACTTTACTCATCAGTCTGCATCATCCTGTATTCTGCATAAATTTCAGATTACTGGTATACCTAAAGTTTGTTTTCCTGCATCATACGATAAATGGTAGTTTTACCAACGTTGAGTTTTTCGGCAACAAGCCTTACTTTATTGTTGTATTTATCGAGAAAATACCTGATAATGCGCCGGTCATATTCTTCGAGTGTTGTTTCTTCCTGTAAAAAATCAGTGGGCATTGTAACCGGGCTGAAAGTTATGTCTTTATCCGTGATGATATTACCATCAGTCATTACGGTCGCAAGTTCCATAATAGCTTTCAACTCCCTTACATTACCCGGATAGGGATATTTCTTTAATTTGTCGAAGGCTTCTGCTGAAATATTAAGTCTCTTCATCTTGTTTTTACTGCAGAATTCATCAACAAAATGTTTAGCAAGTATATAAATGTCGCTGCTTCTTTCACGCAGCGGAGGAATTTCAACAGGCAGGCCTAGCAGACGATAAAAAAGGTCTTCTCGGAAATTGCCTTTTTTTACCTCTTCCAAAAGATTCTTATGGGTAGCAACAATTACCCTTACATCGAGTTTGATCAATGAGTTGCCTCCAATTCTGGTAACCTCTTCTTCCTGCAACACCCTGAGCAGTTTCGATTGCATATTGAGATCCATATCACCGATTTCATCAAGAAAAATGGTGCCCTTAGAGGCCTCCTCAAATTTCCCGATCCTGCGGTTGAATGCACCTGTAAATGCCCCTTTTTCATGACCGAACAACTCTGCTTCGATCAGTTCTTTGGGGATTGCAGAAACGTTTACAGCCACAAACGGTTGTCTGGACCGGGCTGAGTGATAATGAATTGATTTGGCAACCAATTCTTTACCGGTTCCGGTTTCGCCGGTAATAGAAACAGTAATATTGGTTCTTGCTGCCTTTTCAATCAGGTTGAAAACACGCTCAATTGCCGGGCTGTTTCCCTTGATTATATTCCCGAATTCATATTTTTTTTCAATCTCCTGTTCCAACACTGACACTTTTTGCTTAAGCTGATGATGCTCCCTGATGTATCTGATGATATTCCAAAGTCGTTCCTTAGTGTCCTTGTCTTTCAGCAAATAATCGTAGGCACCTTTTTTTAATAATTCAACGGCAGTGGAAATTTCCTGCTGCCCTGATACAATAATAACTGGAAGTTCAGGATTGAATTCTTTTATTTTATTCAATACCTCCAGCCCGCTCAAGCCAGGCATGTTGTAATCAAGAGTAATTACTGAGGGATTCTTATACAGATTGTTGATACATTCTTTACCATTGGTAAAAATTTCGACCTCATAATCAGGATTATGCGAAAGATGGTGCGCAAGAATCTTTGCAAACACCACCTCATCTTCAACAATAAATATTTTAAAGGACGACATGGTTTTCTGTTTTTCGAAAGCAAGCC
>CAYQRU010000063.1:6480-20930 GCA_964419945.1 uncultured Bacteroidales bacterium
GCTGTTTTGGCAAAAATACGGGAATTAATTGAATGTGACTCATTTCTGTGTTAAAAGTTTATCAAGCAGCAAGAGAATGTCATCCACCGATTGAAGCGTAAGCAATTTCATCCTTAAATCTTTGAAATGGGGCAACGATCTGAAATATCCGGAGTAGTGCTTTCTCATCTCAAGCACAGACTGCCTTTCACCTTTCAGGGCAACTGAACTTATCAGGTGTGACTTGCATACTGACACTCTTTCCTGCATTCCGGGGATACCGGTCAGAATGCCCAAATTGAGGTAGTTTCTGACTTGTTTGAAAATCCAGGGATTTCCGATGGCTGCCCTGCCAATCATAATCCCATCAATGCCATATTCATCAAACATTTGCTTTGCTTTCTGCGGGCAGTCAACATCTCCATTGCCTATTACCGGAATCTTCATTGAAGGATTATCCTTGACTTTTCCTATCAAAGTCCAATCAGATACTCCTTTATATAATTGGGCTCGTGTACGCCCATGAATTGTGATCGCAGCGATGCCGCAATCCTGCAGTCTTTCTGCTATTTCAACAATGTTTTTGGATCCTTCATCCCATCCGAGCCTGGTTTTGACTGTTACAGGTAAATTCACTGCACTGACAACCGATTTTGTGATACTGATCATTCGCGGAATATCCCGTAAAAGGTCAGCACCACCACCTTTGGTTGTAACTTTTCTTACCGGACAACCGAAGTTAATATCAATGACGTCAGGATTTTTTTGCGCTGCAAGTTTGGCTGCTTTCTTCATTGCACAAGGATCATGGCCAAAAATCTGAATAGCTATTGGACGCTCGCCTTCATTGAAATTTAACTTGTTATAACTTTTAGAAGCATCCCTGACCAAACCCTCAGACGAAACGAACTCAGTAAAAACCATATCAGCCCCAAATTTCCGGCAGAGCAGCCTGAAAGAAGAATCTGTAATATCTTCCAAAGGTGCTAAAAGCAGTGGTTTTATACCAAGATCAGTTTCTCCGATTTTCATTGATCCACAAATTTGGAATTTTTAAGGATATCCCATTAATTAACGAATTCAGGTACTTTTAATCCATAATCTGACAAAAATCTATTAATCAACACTGGAAGTGGATAAAGGTTGAAATCTGCTGTAAAGAAGAAACCTTCCGGAAGGTTTGTCAGATCTTTCTGAAGAATATGTACAAGAAAAAACCGTGCGTGTATAATCCTGTGAGTAAGCAGATGTTTGTACGAATCCTGATATTGCTTTATCGTTCCCGAAAAATCAGGAAAAAGTTCTCTGAAATCACTGTTTCTAATCAGTTGGCTGATATTCAGCAGTTTATTTGTTTCAATCATAGGAAAATCAAAGAGATGCTTCCAGATGTCACCAGCGCTTCGTTTTCTAAGTATTAAAGATGCCGAACTATGATCAATGCATTGAATGACAAGATAATTAAAAAACCTCTCAGAAGGTTTTTTTTTGGTTTTTTTTGCGGGAAGATCAGCTACCTTGCCCAATAAATATGCTGCACATTCCTCCGAAAAGCAGCAGGTATTACATTTCGGATTTGCAGGAATACATTGTAAGGCACCAAATTCCATAACTGCCTGATTAAATAGGCCCGGATCATCCTTATCAATGATTTCGTCAGCAAGTTTTCTTATCATTTTCTTTGTTCCGGAATTGTTAACCGGTGCAACAATTCCAAAATAACGCGCAAAAAACCTCAGAACATTCCCATCAACAACAGCCGTTGGTTTGTTAAAAGCCATTGATGCAATGGCTGCTGAAGTGTAGCTGCCGATGCCTTTCAATTTTTCAAGTTCTTCAGGTTCACGCGGAAATATTCCGTTATGATACCCAAGAATTCTGCGGGCAGTATTGTGCAGGTTTCGTGCACGCGAGTAGTATCCGAGTCCTTCCCACAGCTTCAGCACCTCCGTTTCTGAAGCACTGGCAAGTGTTTTCAGGTCAGGAAATTTTGAAATAAACCGATGATAATAGTCAATTCCCTGATATACACGTGTTTGTTGTAAAATAATTTCTGAAATCCAGATCAAATAAGGATCTTTTGAGTGTCTCCAGGGAAGATCGCGGCAATTGACTATATACCAGTTAATTAGTTTTTTTCGAAACGGCTCATTATTTCTCATGCCGGCAAAGATACATCAGGTTGTGAAAATAAAAATTTGTGATTGTTAACGCATAAATCAAAAAATTATATATTTGCAGCCCTCAATAAAAAATTTATTATCAAATCATTAAAACAAAAAAAATTATGACAAAGGCAGAAATTGTAGCAGAAATTGCTAATAAGATCGGGGTTGAAAAAGTGGCCGTTCAGGCAACCGTTGAAGCTTTTATGGAAGCTGTTAAAAGCTCCCTGGCAAAAGGAGACAATGTTTATCTGCGCGGTTTCGGGAGTTTTATTGTGAAGAAAAGAGCAGAAAAAACAGGAAGGAATATTTCGAAGAACACAACCATCATTATTCCTGCCCACAACATTCCTTCATTCAAGCCAGCCAAGACCTTTGTTAACGAAGTAAAAGCCAGCGTAAAATAAAAACGGTAAAAAGTTAAACAATCTTAATTATGCCCAGCGGAAAGAAAAGAAAAAGGCACAAGATGGCGACTCACAAGCGAAAAAAACGCTTGAGAAAGAATCGTCACAAGAAGAAATAAGAGTAAGGAACAGTGAGTTACAGCGATAATATTCATCCCTGTAGCTCACACCTTTTTCTTATTCCTTTCCATCCCTACATTTTTACCGTCGGAATTGTGGTGTTGGCAAATAAGTATGCAGGAATATCATAACACTTTCACTAGTGGTGAACAAGGAATTAGTTATTGATTCGGAGTCATCCGAGGTTAGTATTGCATTACTTGAAGACAAGGTATTAGTAGAGCTTAACAAGGAGAAAAGCAACAACAACTATGCTGTTGGCGATGTCTATCTTGGCCGGGTTCGGAAAATAATGCCTGGTTTGAATGCTGCATTTGTGGATGTAGGTTATGAAAAAGATGCGTTTCTGCATTATCTTGATTTAGGTGCTCAGGTAAACTCTTTGAACAAATTTGTCAGGCTTGCCCTGAGCGCCAGGATTCAAAATGGTGATCTTACCGGGTTTGACATGGAACCCGATATTGACAAGAGCGGAAAAATATCCTCCGTTCTTGGTCCCAGTCAATCTGTTCTGGTTCAGATAGCCAAGGAACCTATATCAACCAAAGGTCCCCGGATTACATCTGAGCTTACATTTGCAGGGCGGTATCTGGTAATGGTTCCGTTCTCAAACCGGATTTCTGTATCACAGAAAATAAAAAGTCCCGATGAGAGGAATCGGTTAAAAAGACTCATTCAAAGCATCAAGCCCAAAAATTGTGGTATAATAATCCGTACCGTTGCTGAAAATAAAATGGTAGCTGACCTTGATGCTGACCTGCGAAACCTGTCTCAGAAATGGGAAAACACAGCAATCAAGCTAAACGGGGCACAGCCACCACAAAAAATCATCAGCGAAATAGACCGTACTTCGGCAATACTTCGCGATATTCTTAGCGAATCGTTCAATAATATTTATGTGAACGATCCGGTTGTTTACGACGAAATCAGGAATTACATCAAAAAAATCTTTCCCGATAAGGTTGATATTGTTAAACTTTACAAGGGGAAAATCCCTATTTTTGAGCATTTTGGGATTGATAAACAGATTAAAAATGCTTTTGGGAAGATTGTTACCATCAAGAGCGGTGTTTACCTGATCATCGAACATACCGAAGCACTTCATGTTATTGATATCAACAGCGGACACCGTGTCAACTCCGACAACACCCAGGAATCCAATGCCCTTTCTGTAAACCTGGAAGCAGCCACAGAAGTCGCACGACAACTCCGGTTGCGTGATATGGGTGGAATTATCGTGGTTGATTTTATTGATATGCACCAGCCCGCCCACCGGAGGGAGCTTTTTCAAAAGCTGAAAGATGAAATGGCAAAAGACCGGGCTAAACATTCGATCCTGCCACCCAGTAAATTTGGATTGGTACAGATTACCAGGCAGCGGGTGAGGCCAGAAATGGCCGTTCAGGTGCTGGAGAAATGCCCGGCTTGTGATGGTACCGGTAAAGTGAAATCGAGTATTATTCTGGTTGATGAAATTGAAAATAATTTGCACTACCTTATCAAGGATCAAAATGAAAAATTCCTGAAAATTGCTTTACATCCATACCTACACGCTTTTATGGTAAAAGGCTTCCCTTCTCTCAGGATGAAATGGTTCTTGCGCTATGGTAAGTGGATCAGACTTAAGGCAATGTCGTCACATCATTTCCTTGAATATCACTTTTTTAACAAAAACGACGACGAGATTATCTTATAGAGAGCGCTTACTTACGAGCGCTTTTTTTGTATTTTCGCGCCTCATTACAAAAGTCAATTTAATTACATGGATATTGTTGTAAGTGGAATCCGCCCCACCGGTAACCTGCACCTCGGTAATTATTTCGGTGCAGTAAAAAACTTTATAAGGATGCAGGAAGAGCATCAATGTTATTTTTTTATTGCTGATTATCATTCGCTTACCACACACCCTACCCCTTCCGATTTGCACGGAAATGTCAAAAATGTGCTTGTCAATTTCCTGGCTGCCGGCATGGATCCCCAAAAAGCTACACTTTATATTCAAAGCGATGTACCGGAAGTGGCAGAGCTTTATTTACTGTTGAATATGAATGCTTATCTGGGCGAATTGGAGCGTGTGGCTTCGTTCAAGGAAAAAGTACGTTCTCAACCCAATAATATCAATGCCGGACTCCTCACTTACCCAACACTTATGGCTGCCGATGTGCTCATACACAAAGCGGCCAAAGTTCCCGTAGGTAAAGATCAGGAACAGCACCTCGAAATGATGCGGAATTTTGCAAACCGCTTTAATCGCATGTATAAGGCAGAATATTTCCCGGCACCCGTTGCGTTCAACTTCGGTGAAGAGTTGATCAAAATTCCTGGCCTTGATGGCAGCACCAAAATGAGCAAATCGGAAGGTGATCAAAATGCTATATATTTATCTGATGAACCTGATGCTATCCGTAAAAAGATCATGCGTGCAGTTACTGACTCAGGCCCAACCGAAGAAAACCAGCCTAAACCCCAACCCATCGAAAACCTTTTTCAATTGATGCAAGTGCTCTCAGCTCATGACACTTACGAGCATTTCAGCAAGCTGTTTAATACTTGCCAGATACGCTACGGCGATATGAAAAAACAACTGGCCGAAGATGCCATTGCATTCACACAACCCTTCCGTGAAAAAATAAAGGAATTAAATGCCAACGATGGATACCTGCATAAAGTAGCCAGCCTCGGCGCTCAAAAAGCCCGTGAAAGCGCCTCACGCACCATCCGTGAAATAAGGGAAATTATTGGATTCAGGAAGTTTTAGAGGGACTGGGCGAGTTTTGGGAAAAAGGGGAACAAAAAGATAAAGAAAAGAAGCAGGCCAATCAGATAAAAAATTCGAGTCTTTTGCTTATTTCATTCATTGCAATTTTTCAGGCTATTCGTTTTCATATTACAATATCACTACTTCCACGATTCAGCTCTCATACCCCGTGCTCTTAGCCGGCACATTACAGCATCACTATAGCACTGCATCACTGCATCACAATCTATTAAATCAAACCTTTTCCAATCGCTTTTGTTTAAGTTCCATGTTTTAACCAACCTAAGCTTACATGATTAAAAAGGTTTTGGTCGCAAACCGTGGCGAAATCGCCGTTCGAGTTATGCGATCCTGTCGTGAGATGGGTATTCTTACTGCGGCAGTGTATTCTGATGCCGACCGCAAATCATTGCATGTGCGCTATGCCGACGAGGCTTACCACATTGGTCCGGCGCCCTCAGTGCAAAGCTACCTGAACATTGAAAAGATCATCGATACCGCAAAAAAATGTGGGGCCGATGCCATTCATCCGGGTTACGGGTTTCTTTCGGAGAATGAAAAATTCGCACAACGCTGCATTGATGAGGGAATTATTTTTATTGGCCCTTCACCCTATGCAATTTCAGCTATGGGCGATAAAATCACAGCGCGTAAGTATATGCTCAAGGCGGGAGTTCCTGTTGTTCCCGGAACTGAAGATAAGATCACCAATGATGAAGAGGCCATAAAAATTATCAGAGAAATCGGCTTACCGGTAATAATCAAGGCTTCTGCAGGCGGTGGTGGTAAGGGCATGCGACTGGTTCGCAATGAAAAAGATATTATTTCGGGCATACGCTCAGCACGTTCAGAAGCTGCATCGGCTTTTGGTGACGATGCTGTATACATTGAAAAATATATTGATTCGCCCCATCACATTGAATTTCAAATTCTTGCCGATCAACATGGCCACACCATACATTTATTTGAACGCGAGTGTTCGGTGCAACGCCGACATCAGAAAGTGATTGAAGAAACTCCGTCGCCTTTGCTTACTCCAGAAATCCGTGAGGAAATGGGCCGCCATGCCGTATCTGCAGCTAAAGCAGTGAATTATTACGGTGCCGGAACCATTGAGTTCATAGTGGATGACAATCTCAATTATTATTTCCTTGAAATGAATACCCGCCTGCAGGTGGAGCATCCCATTACTGAAAGAGTGGTAGGCGTGGATCTGGTGAAAGAACAAATCAGGATCGCTAATGGCGAACACCTGAAGCTGAAGCAGGAAGAACTTCGTCAGTTTGGCCATGCCATTGAATGCCGAATTTATGCCGAAGACACTGACAACAATTTCATGCCCAGTCCGGGTTTGATCCGTCATATTTCTGAACCGTTGGGACTCGGTGTAAGGCACGATGGGTATGTGTACGAAGGGTATGAAATACCTATTTATTACGATCCGATGATCTCGAAACTGATTGTTTGGGCTCAAACCCGTGAAGAAGCCATCAGGCGAATGCGCAGGGCTTTGTATGAATACAAAATCACCGGAGTGAAAACTTCCATAAAATTCCTTGAAAGGATCATGGATGCTCCAGATTTCAAAAACGGAAACTATAACACCCATTTCATTGAAAACAATCATGAATTTTTGATGCAGGATCCCTATTGTGGCGATCGTTGTGAAATCCTCGCCATTATTGCGACCTGTATTGATTATCACGACAAACTGAATTCGAAGCCGGCAGCAAAGGTTTCACAAAATGGCCTAAACGGATGGAAGGAACTTGGAAGGAAGAAAGCTTTAAGAATGTGATGCAGTGATGCTGCGATACAGTAACTTTAACACCTTAACACTTTAATACACCAATACCTGAATACCTGAACTCACGAACACATGAGAAGATGAACACACAAAAAACAGAAATCCGGATAAATAACAGGACCGCCGAGGTTGAACTGCTGCACCGCGAAGGCAACCAGGTTAAAATGAGCGTTGACGGTGAGATTTTTGAACTTGACCTTGCCCGCGTTGGTGAAGGCATTTACTCGGCATTGCTGAACGGAAAATCATATAATGTTGAGATGGTAAATACGCAGAGCAGACGTCATTACACCGTAAATACCTTTTATAATAATTATGATGTGGAAGTTATTGATTCACAAACCAGATATCTAAAAAGCCGATCAGGCTCCGGACAGGAAGCTTTGGGCGATAACATTATCAGTCCCATGCCCGGAAAAGTGGTCAAAATCCTGGTAAAGGAAAGCGACAAAGTGGAAGCAGGCCAAACCGTGATGACCCTCTCGGCCATGAAAATGGAAAGCGAGTTCAAAGCCCCGCGGAATGCAACCGTGAAAAAGATCAACGTGGCCGAAGGCGATGTGGTGGATGGCAACCAGGTGATGATGGTGTTTGAATAAGAACCAAGTCTCAAATTCCAAATTCCAAGTCCCAAGTCTACAGCTCAAAATTCAAAGTCTAACGATCAATGTTCAAACTGCAGAACACGTTTGACCATTTTACAAATTGACTAATCAACCATTTAACCAATTATTCAATCAATCACTCCATTACTCCAATACTCCAATTACACAGCATCACAGCATCACAAAACAACAAACCCATGAATACACAGGAAGACGTTTACAAACGATTTGAAGAAAAGAATGCCGAAGCCCTGCTTGGCGGAGGAGTTGAAAGAATTAAGAAACTGCATGATACGGGCCGGAAAACAGCACGCGAACGCATTGGACTGCTGTTGGATCCGGGAAGTTTTGTAGAGCTTGATAAATTCATGACCCACCGGACCTCTGATTTTGGTATGGATAAACAGAAAATTGCAGGCGATGGCGTGGTAAGCGGTTACGGGAAAATTGATGGTCGCCTGGTGTATGTGTTCGCACAGGATTTCACTGTTTTTGGAGGTACTTTGAGCCGCGCCAATGCCGACAAGATCGTGAAAGTCATGGATCTGGCCATGAAAATGGGTGCCCCTGTTATTGGATTGAACGATTCGGGAGGTGCGCGCATACAGGAAGGTGTGCAAAGTCTGGCCGGATATGCCGACATTTTTTTTCGCAATGTCAGAAGTTCTGGTGTGATCCCTCAGATATCGGCAATTCTTGGGCCCTGTGCCGGCGGTGCTGTATATTCACCTGCCATCACCGATTTCATTTTTATGGTGAAGGATACAAGCTACATGTTCGTTACAGGCCCTGATGTGATCAAAACCGTTACCCATGAAGAGGTTACCAAAGATGAACTGGGTGGAGCCATGACCCACAATGCCAAAAGCGGTGTGGCGCATTTTATGTCTGTTGACGACGAGCAATGTCTGATGATGATCCGCGAGCTTATGGGATTCCTGCCATCGAACAACATGGAAGACCCACCTGTGGCACACAGCAACGATAATCCCAACCGTGAAGACGAAAAGCTTGAACAACTGGTTCCGGCCGATCCGAACAAGCCTTACGACATGAAAGAATTGATTAATACGATAGTGGATGAAAATAACTTTTTCGAAGTTATGCCGCATTATGCGCAAAATATGATCACGGGGTTTGCCCGCCTCGATGGCAGACCGGTGGGTATAGTAGCTAATCAGCCGTCGGTGCTGGCCGGTGTACTTGATATCAACTCTTCGACCAAAGCTGCTCGTTTTGTTCGTTTCTGTGATGCCTTCAACATTCCGTTGGTTACCTTCGTTGATGTTCCCGGATTTTTACCCGGAACCAACCAGGAATTTGGTGGAATTATCAAGCACGGGGCAAAGCTGCTGTATGCTTTTGCCGAGGCAACAGTTCCAAAAATCACAGTTATTACACGTAAAGCCTATGGTGGTGCCTACGATGTGATGTCGAGTAAACACATTGGTACCGATATCAATTACGCTTACCCGACTGCTGAAATCGCCGTAATGGGCCCTGACGGTGCTGTTAACATTCTTTACCGCCAACTCGACGAGGAACAGAAAAAAGAAGCCGTGAACAATTACCGCGAAACCTTTGCGAATCCATACAAAGCCGCTGAACTGGGTTATATTGACGAGATTATCTATCCGCGCCAGACCCGGCGCAAACTGATACAGGCGCTTGAAATGACCCAAAACAAGGTTGAAACTTCACCGGGAAAAAAACACGGGAACATACCCCTGTAAAACCAGAATCATTACAATCCTTGTTTCTGACCTGCCTAACTCAAAAGGTTGAAAAATACTTCAATACAAACACTCTGTCATATTTCCGGCCTTCAGGCCGGATAAATCAATAGTCAGTCGAAGCGACAGGTCTTGGTCAGTTTTACATATTGCGAGACGAAACATTCATGGAAAAATGCAATTCAATCACTTTTCCCTGACAATATAAATATATGCCGGAAAATGGTCGCTGTAGCCACCCAGGTAAGTGTCGCCGGCATGGGTACGATGTGGATATCCGGCAAACTGCCCTTCGGTTTGGAGGAGATATCGTTTGTTGAACACTCCCGCTCTGAGAAATGTATAAGTACTCTTGTCCCCGGCAAGAAGAGTCTGGTTCATAATGATCATGTCGAACAGGTTCCATGAATCGCGGTATGCCAGGGTGCCAATACCTTTCTGGTAAAATTCGTAAAATGGATTGTAAAGATCGCCTGTTTTAAGTTTATTTTTATTCCAGCCAGCTCTCAGATGCACTTTCACACTTTCGTTAACCGGATCGTCATTGAGATCGCCCATAATTAAAATGTGCGCTGTTGGGTTTACAGCCATAAGTGAGTCAATAATCCTGCGATTAAGTTTTGCGGCTGCATTGCGCAGCGGACGTGATTTTCTCTCCCCTCCTGAACGCGAAGGCCAGTGATTTACAAGTACATGCATAAGCTCACCATGAAACAAACCTGTGACAAGCAATACATCGCGCGAAAAGAAATCTGTTCTGCCTTCCGGGATGAAAAGTATGGGGCGGCTGGACAGCAAAGTGAAATATTTAGGCTGGTAAAACAGTGCTACATCCACACCACGCCGGTCGGGCGAATCGTAATGTACAATCTGGTAATTCCTTTGGCTGATTTGCGGATCTTTAACCATATCCTTCAGCACCGAATGATTTTCAATCTCCGATAAACCTATTAGCGCAGCTCCATCCGGAGTGACATCAGTCCCAATTTCACCAATGACTTTGGCCATCCTTGAAATTTTTCCACTGTACTTTTCGCCATCCCATTTTTTACTGCCCTGTGCTGTGTATTCTGTATCATTTGTATCCGGGCTGTCAATGGTATCAAAAAGGTTTTCAACATTATAAAAAGCGATGCAGGCTACTGTGGCTTTTCTTTGCTGTGCGAACACCAACTGAACTAAAAGCACGAAAAAGGCGAGAATGAGACCGGTAGGAATGCGAGTTTTTTTCATTATCAGGATTTTTTTGATGTTTTTGAATCGGGTAGCAAAGATATGGCTTTTGTGCGAACCGAACCGGATGCGGCTTTGTCTCAATTTCTGTGTACCTATAATTTAAACACAGCAATCAGCCTGAGGTGTTGGAATTATGCTTTATTTTGTAACGAATTTGAAACGCTTTGATCGAACACGGTCTGAAATTGTTTAAAGCCACAGATTCATTGATGTTTTATTGTAAAATGCTTATTGTTAAAATGTTATAAAAACACACCTTACCCCTGATTCAGAGAAATCACATCGGGTTTGGCTTCTGAACCAGGCACTCAATAATTCTAAACAATTTGTACAACATTCATCGTAACCCATGACAGATCATCTATGAGCAAAAAACTACTTCTGATTTTGGCGGCATTATTTCCGGTATTGGCTGTATGCGCTCAAAATCAGCAAACCCAACCCGATACCCTTATCGGGAAGCACTACAGCCACAAATTCATCGGAAGTTCTACTCAGGGCTATTACGTGATCACCGGAAACTGGAATCCTGAAAATAAATGGCTGAACACGATGAGTGGGATTGTCAGGGATGCCAAAAGTCTTGATCTTGTGGAGAAAAAGGACACTCCAACACTCGTCAGGGAAATTGCTGAAATCAACAACATCAGCAAACCAGACAGCCTGGGTGTCGGACAGTTGATCTATCTGACCAAAGTACCGCTTCCACAGCCAAAACCCGCAATGGAAGCTGAAACTGTTTTGCAGGCACCGACTCAGCCCGAAAAACCTGCAGCGAAACCCTCCGAAGAATTGGTTCAAAAAGAAACACAAAGCCGGGAAACACTCGCAAACCAGGAAACAGAATCTGAAGCCAAAGTGCCGGCTGAAACTCCAAAACCGGCCAAAGAGATTCAGCCACAAACTCCCAAAACCGGGAAAATAACGGGCAGGGTGCTTGAATCGCTCACTTTGCGGGGACTTGCTTCAGCCATTGTAAGTGTTAACGGGCAGCAGGCTCTGACAGATGCAGATGGAGTGTTTACCATCGAAGGAGTTACGTTGGGGAAAAATGAAATTGTGATTTCGGCACCTGATTATGAAACCCAACAGTTTGAAGTGGAAGTGTTTTCCGAAACCATTTTCCCCGACCTGATTATGAAGTCCGTTGCTTATGTTGACAGTGAGAAGATTCCGGAAGTAAACCTCGAAATGATCGGCATGGACGATGACGCCAAGGCGCAAAATATTTCAGGATTGTTACAGTCGTCAGGCGATGTATTCACCTCCTTTGCTTCTTACAGTTTTGGACAGGCGTGGTTCAGAAACCGCGGGTACGATGCAGAACTTTCGCCAACCTATATTGGCAATTCGATGATCAATGACGCAGAAACCGGGCGTACACTGTGGTCAATCTGGGGTGGACTGAATGATGCTACCCGTAATAATATTTTTACCAATGGCTTGTCTGCTACAAAATATTCTTTCGGTAGTATTGGGGGTGTCTCCAATATCATCACCCGCCCTTCACAACAACGTGTACAAACCAAGCTGACTTACTCAATGTCCAATCGCAGCTACACCCATCGCCTGATGTTTATTCATTCTACCGGATTGATGAGCAACGGTTGGGCGATAACTGCAAGTGGATCAAGACGCTGGGGTGAAGAGGGATACATCAGGGGAACTTTCTACGATGCCTGGTCATATTACCTTGGTCTTGAAAAAAAGTTCAACGACAAACATTCGCTTGAATTTACGGCTTTTGCATCGCCGGTCAGGCGTGGAATGCAGGGAGGTTCAGTGCAGGAAATCTATGATCTGCTTGATAATAATCATTACAGCCCTAACTGGGGTTTTCAAAACGGAGAAGTGAGGAACTCACGCATTCGCACCATGAATCAACCTGTACTTTTACTGAACCATTACTGGAAATATAACAGCAACACCGATATTACCACTACCGTTTCATTTATGTTCGGCAAGACCGGAACCACAGCCTTCAACTGGTATAACTCAGCCGATCCAAGACCTGATTATTACCGCAACCTTCCGAGCTGGTTTACTGATTCAGTGGTAAGGGTTGCCGTTACCGAAGCCTGGAAAACTAATTCCAATGTTAATCAGATCAATTGGAATGCACTGTACCAGGCTAACTACCTTGCCGGTATGGAAGGTAAACAGTCGCGTTATATCATCGAAGACCGTCGCAATGATATGTCCAACCTGAACCTTAACACCGTAATCAATCACCGTATGAGCGAGAACATCACCATCAACCGGGGATTTGAACTTTCGAATTACACCGTAAGCTATTTCAAAACAATAGAGGACCTTCTGGGCGGTGAATACTGGGTGGATATTGACCAATTTGCTGAGCGGGATTTTATTGGCAACGATACCCTGCGTCAGAACGATCTCGAAAACCCCAATCGTATTGTAAAAGAGGGTGATAAATTTGGTTACGATTATAACCTGCGCCAGCAAAGTGGGAAATTCTGGATCAGCAGTAATTTTTCTTACCGGAAATTTGATTTATTCCTTTCGGGACAAATTTCATCCACCACATTCTGGCGTGAAGGCTTTATGCGAAACGGACGCCATCCAGATAATTCTCTCGGAAAATCACAAAAGCATAATTTCATTGATTATGCTTTCAAAGGAGGTATCACTTATAAATTCACCGGTAGGCTTTTTCTTGATGGAAACCTGGCCTATTTGACGCAGGCTCCGTTTATGCGCAACGCATTTGTATCTCCCCGAACCAGGGATGATGTTTCTCCCAAGCTGGTTAGCGAAAAGATTTTCAGTTCAGAAATGAGTGTTCACTTTCGTGCCCCAATGGCAAAGGCCAGGTTGACAGCTTATCATACCGAATTTAAAGATCAGAACCAGATACTCACTTTCTATCACGACGATTACCGAACTCTGGTTAACCATATCATGTATGGAATTAATACAACACATCAGGGTATTGAATTTGGAGGTGAAATCCACATGCTTTATGATGTTTGGCTGCAGGCTGCTGCTAATATCGGAAATTACCGCTATACAAACCGCCCCTGGGCTACCATTGCTTTCGACAACGGATCGCGACCTGATACCACAGAACTGACCTATCTGAAAAATTTCTTTATCACCGGAACACCACAAACTGCAGCCGCCCTCGGACTGAAATGGGTAGGCCCCGATTATCTGTTTGTAAATCTGAACCTGAATTATTTCGATGACATCTATTTGAGTTTTAATCCGGAACGACGCACCCAGGTTGCCATCGAAAACCTTGGACCCGGCGATCCCAGAATTCCGGACATTACGCGCCAGGAGAAACTCTCCGGCGGCTATACCCTGGATGCTTCTGTTGGAAAATCATTCAGGATCATGCGAAAATACTTTTTACAGATCAATCTGAGCGTAAATAACCTGCTCAACAACAAAAACATCAGTACTGGCGGGTATGAACAATTGAGGTTCGATTTCGAAGAAAAAAATGTTGACAAATTTCCACCCCGCTATTTCTATATGATTGGCACGAATTACTTCCTTAATGTCGCTGTAAGATTTTAATAAACAAATAATTAAAAATAATTAACCGGAAACATCATGAAAAATATCTGGAAAATATTCAACCATCAAGTCATTCACCAGAAATCCTGTTTCA
>CAYQRU010000064.1:0-20850 GCA_964419945.1 uncultured Bacteroidales bacterium
TACTTCTCAGAGATTATGAGGGATATAGTTATGAGGAGATAGGGCAGATTACCGGACTCAATGAATCTCAGGTGAAGGTATATATTTACAGGGCAAGGGTTTTCCTGAAGAACTATATCGGTAGCCTGCATAATGTAATTTGAAAATGACTGAGATCAATCATAATAATTACGAAATTTTCTTCCTCGATTATCTGGAGGGGAGGCTCAATCAGCATCAGGTCGCTGAACTGAGGATATTTCTGGAGGACTTTCCCGGTTTGAAGGATGAGTTTGAAGGATTGGAACTTTTAAGCCTGAAGCCTGATAAAAGAGTCATTTTCACAGGAAAAGAAATATTGAAAAAACAACTTGTCAAACCGGTTGGCCGGATCAATGAACATAATTATCAGGAATTCTTTATTGCCGCTTCGGAAAATGATTTATCAGAAAGCGACGCTGACAGTGTCCGAAAGTTCCTCATGAAGAATCCTTTGCTGCAAAATGAATACGACCTCACCGGTCATTGCCGTTTACAGCCGGATCGTAGTATTGTTTTTCCTGACAAGGCCTCTTTAAAGAAAACCGTTGTTATACCATTGGTTCCACGGTTACTCTATTACGGAGCAGCAGTAGCAGCAACACTTTTATTACTGATAGGATTGAAATTTATTTTTATCCCTTCAACTCCCACCAGGGAAGATATACTACTCACTGAAGTACCGGTCAAAGAACCCGTACATGAAATTCCTGAAATAATCAACAAAGCGCAGAAGCAGGAAATAAATCCTGCAATGAACGGTAAGAATAGCCGGTTGGATGGTAAACCTTACGTGTCTGAAGCTGATAAGTATGCGGAGCAAAATATGCAACCACCGGTAGCTGATCAGCAAATCACAGAAAAGATGCAATCGATCAGTTCGCTGGCTGCCTTGCCGGCCATTATCATGATTGAAAATGGAACAGCAGGAAAAACCATTGATCATACCCGGGAATATTTTTCGAAGTATTTTCACGACATTGCTCTGGCGCAGCAAATACGCCATATTGAATCATCTGGCAGGGGAATTACTGCCACCCGTCTGCTGGCTCAGGGTTCAAATATTGTAAATGAAATCTTTCAACCTCGGGAGGAAGAACGTAGTTTACTGCCCGGGCAGATTGATTTATGGAAAATTGCCGATGTCGGAATAAATGGTTTCGCCAAAGTAACCGGAGCCGATATGGAGTTTCGAAGACAGCATGATGAACAGGGAAATATAACAGCTTTTGCTTTTGAGAGTCAGTCCATGCAAATCAACCGCAGCCTTCGCAAAGACAAATAAACCATTTCCTTTTTCCCGGATTTTTAATTCTTCGGTAATATCCTGTAACAAACAGGTACCTGCTACCGTCATAAGAACATCAAAAGAAAGGTAAACCCTAAATCTATATGTATATGAAAACTTTAACAAAACAGTCTGTTAACCTGATGCTGCTTGTGGTATCAGTTGTGATTTTTTATCCTGCAGTGTATGCACAGAGAAATGTGAAAGGGAACAAAAATGTAACCTCAGTGGAACATAAAGTAGCAGATTTTACGTCTATCGAGGTTGGATCAGCGTTTAATGTATTTATAGAAAAGGCTGATGCTCCGCTTGTCAGGGTCGAAACTGATGAGAATCTGCATGAACAAATCTCTTTGAGGGTGGAAAATGATAAACTACTGATTGGGTCTAAAGGAATTTCAAATCCTACCAAACTTGATGTGTATGTTTTTTATACTGAGCTTATTTCGGCTGATGTAAGCGGTGCTGCCAGTTTAAAAAGCAAACAACCAGTTATTTCAGAAAATTTTACGCTCAATGTATCAGGTGCTGCCAAAGTCAGCTCTGAGTTTGATGTTGACCAGCTTGTTACCATAATTTCCGGTGCTTCCGGTGTTACTCTTGAAGGGCATGCAGATGTTCATCTGACAGAAGTGAGTGGTGCAGCGAATCTGAATGCTGTTGGACTCATTACAACCAGAACGAAAGCAAAGGTAAGCGGGGCCGCCAGGGCGAAGGTTACTGCAACCGAAAAAATTGATTCCGATGTCAGCGGAGCGGGCAAACTCGAATATTTTGACGGAACATCGCTCGTAAACATTGGCAGGGAAGGTCAATTCAGTATTCATATTGACAAAGACATAAATATTGACTCATTGGATTACGTTGATGTGCTGTCATCGAACAACAGCGATTCGGTAAGAATCAGGATTGGTAATCTCGAAATCGAGGTTTACGATGGAGAAAACACACGTGTCAAGGTCGGACCCGGACAATTGGAAGTAGACGAATCAGGAAAAGTCAAACTGATCAAAGAGAAGAAAAAGGAGAAGTTCAATGGACATTGGGCAGGAATTGATATGGGCATCAATGGATACCTTACACCCAGTGGAGAACTGGATGTACCCGAGGAATATTCTTTTCTCGATCTCCGTTATGAGAAATCCATCAATTTACAGATCAACGTGTTTGAACAAAATTTTGCACTTATCAGCAACAAAATCGGATTGGTTACAGGAATCGGATTAGAGTGGAATAATTATCGCTTTGGTAATAATGTAAAACTTGACGGTTCCGGGGATGCAATTGACAAGATCATACTTGAGGATAAGATTTCAACCAAAAGTAAACTCAACGTAAAATACCTGAATGTTCCTTTAATGCTTGAATATCAAACGAATTCAAAAAACAATATCAACAGTTTCCATATTTCGGCCGGAGTAGTCGGAGGCCTGAGAATAGGTTCACATACCAAAAATGTGTATGAAAACGGAAGCCGCCGTAAAGACAAGGAACGAGACGATTTTCATCTGAATCCGCTGAAAGTTGACGCTACACTGAGGATTGGCTGGGGCAAACTCAATATGTACGGCAACTATTCGTTGCTAACGCTTTTCCGCGAAAATCGCGGCCCTGAACTATATCCGTTTTCGTTGGGAATTACCTTGCTATCGTTTTAATGACGAAGTTGTTTTATCTCCCGGGCTGCCAGAAATGGCAGCTTTTTTTTACTCCGGACTTTAATCCCTCCTGTGAGGATTCAGGTCGGGATGATGAAAGTAATCAGATAGCCATACTAAAGCCTGAATAAACAGCAACAACATTTATTGAATCCCAAATCTCAGATAATAATTAATTTTAGCAGCAGTCATCAAAAAATGAACTTTAACGGACATTTAATCTGCTGTTAATCCCTGTTTGGCATCAATACCAAAATTTATTGGAATAAATCGGGATTGACCCACGTATCCCAGTCACCAGCAGAGGGAATGAATCGGTTGTGGACATCTTCATATTACTCAATTATAAGAGTTTATTCAATTTCAAGAGGTAAATTGAAAGCCTTTGAAAGTTCATCTAATTGTTCCTGAGAAAGTCCCTGGGGCTCAAAACCGGCCGCCCGGGCTGCAAGGTAAATACGGGCTGATTTTGAAGCCGTATCAATCAGGTCGAAGCAGTGCATAATGTCATTGCTTACAGCCAATGCACCATGTTTTTCCCACAACACCACATCATGCTTTTCTAGTTGGGTGATAGTAGCTTTGGCCATAGCTGTCGTACCGGTGAGCACGTAAGGTACAATTCCCACGCCTTTGGAAATCAGCACCCGCGTTTCCGGTATCATTGACCAAAGCATTTGAGTAAGGTACTTCCAGTCAAGGAAAGGCGGACAATGGGTCAGGGCAATCAGTTCAGTGGGATGTGTGTGAATCACTACTATCTGGTTGCTCCCTCTTTTCGCCAGAAAGTTTTGAATACTCAAATGAGAAGGTAGCTCTGAGGTAGGATTTACAGGATACTCCGAAACTATTTCAAAAGCTTTTCCATCATCAGTTATTCTGATAAGGGCGCCATTTTCAAGAGGTGATTTTGCCACATCACGCATTCGCTTACCGGCGCCTGTGACATAAAAGATATTGTCGTTAATGTATGTGAGCGGATCGGCGAGCCGGGCTACATTTGATGGTTTACAAAATTCTCCTGAATCCGGATCCGCAAGATGGCTAAGATTCACTGAAATATTGCCGCCATTGGCCTCTGCCCAGTTGCGTTGCCACAGGTAGCCTGCTACTTCGGCAATACGATCCAATTCTTTTGAGATGCGGGTTTTGTCATTCATGTTCACCTAGTTTATAATTAAAACGCAGATGACCACGATCAGCTTTGCTACGTGGCAGACTCGTATGTAAGAGTGTAAAGAGAGTTTCCGTTTTTTTTCGTAACTGCCATGGTTAACTTTTTCAGGTTTAGTCCGGATAATCGTTTGTTTTACTGGTATTTCTGCAACCATGGGTCTCAGAATTAGCCGGCTATTCCTGTATCGTTGAAAAAGACAGATCAACTCCCGTTGAGTAAGCCTCAAAAAATCATAAACGACCAGGCTCACTTTTTGAAATACAGCCGTCAGCATTCCTGCAAAACCCTTGCACCAGCATGATTGTAGCTGATGTTGATAAATAGGATTGGCTGTATTCCGGAAGAGCCTGATCTGCTTCCGGTTTGCCATGTGAGGGGAGTGGTAATGCACTTCCCACGCTTGACGCATATTCTCAGTGAAACATCCGGAGTACATAGTATCGGAAATTGTCATTCGCCAAAAGTATTTAATTTTCCTGTGAAATGGATGTGGGCATGGATGAGTTGAATGTACCGTTGATGAATCTGCAAACGAACTGATATATCGGAATAAAGGATTTTTGTACTTTTACCGCCCAATTTTAAAACATCCGAAATATGTCAGGTCACAGTAAATGGTCAACAATTAAAAGAAAGAAAGGAGCCCTGGATGCCAAGCGCTCGAAGATATTTTCAAAGATTATCAAGGATATAAACATTGCCGTTAAAGAAAGTGGTCCTGACCCGGAAAGCAATCCCCGTCTACGGTTGGCAATTGCTAACGCCAAAGGCGTCAACATGCCTAAAGACAATATCGCCAGGGCAATCAACAAAGCATCCGATAAAGACGCAGCCAATTTTACAGAAACCACTTATGAAGGTTATGCACCCAACGGGATTGCAGTGTATGTGGAATGTACCACCGATAATGTACAACGTACAGTAGCCAATGTGAGATCATACTTCAATAAGTTTGGAGGTAGCCTGGGAACCAATGGGTCACTGAGTTTTCTTTTCGACCGCAAAGGTGTCTTTACCGTTCCAAAAGCCGATATTGACCAGGATGCTTTTGAGATGGAATTGATTGATGCGGGTGCTGAAGAAATTGAACTCGAAGAAGAATTCTTCACAGTAACTACTGCCATGGAAGATTTCGGTTCGATGATGAAAAAGCTTGAAGAATTGGGCATTGAACCGGAAAATGCCTCACTTCAGCGTGTTCCAAAAGAAACTGTCAAGCTGGATGTGGATTCAGCCCGCAAAGTAATGAAGCTGATTGATTTATTCGAAGAAGATGACGATGTACAGAATGTATTTCACAACCTTGAGATCAGCGATGAATTGATGGCCGAAATGTAATAAAGCATCAAAAACTTCAGACCTGGTAATTTATCAAGTGAAAAGGTATTTGGAAAAAGAAACAGGTAGGAAAGGCAGCAAAGTATATGTACCTGTATGTAAGAAGATCACTAATTTCTGAAGTGATTTCAGTGCCCGGAACAGGACTCGAACCTGCACATCCTTACGAATACTAGTCCCTGAAACTAGCGCGTCTACCAATTCCGCCATCCGGGCGTATCAGAAAAAAAACAAGAGCAGCATTCTGATATTGATGCTTCTCATTATCAGTGCCCAGGACAAGACTCGAACTTGCACATCCGTAAGGACACCAGCCCCTCAAGCTGGCGTGTCTACCAATTTCACCACCTGGGCGGATGGATTTATCAAGGCGTTTAAGAGAACCGATTTTTTTACTTTGGGGCTGCAAAAATAAACTTTTTTGCGCATTCGCAATATTTGATCAATGGAAAATTTTTCCTGAAGCATGTCATACTGCTTTATGATTCCCTGCGAAACTGCGTTTTGATGTGATGGTAGCTTTGTGAGCTAATTACATCAGGGGCGAAAAGGGGAGAGCACTGATTCAGAGCCGTTTTAATAATAGTTTCAGGAAGTGCACTTTGATTCAAGACTTTTCAGCAAGATCATAAAGCAATGCTTTTGCTAAATTTGATCACCGGATATGATTATTTTGATATTTTTGACAACTCTTCTTCAATTTAATAAAACTCCGGAATATGTTCACTACCAATGATTTTGCACAAATGCAATCCAAAGGAATCAATCCTTTGTCAGCAGAAAAACAGATAAACAATTTTAAAGCGGGATTTCCTTTTATTCAACTGGTGGCTCCGGCCACTCCACAGCATGGAATTAAACAACTGACTGATAATGAAGCGCAACAACTGGCAATGGACTACAAAGTAGCCATCAGGGGCCGGGAAGTATTAAAATTCGTGCCTGCCTCGGGTGCTGCAAGCCGGATGTTTAAAACCCTTTTTGAATGCATGGATAAGCTGTCAGCCCATTCTGAGGATAAAATCCTTTTGAATGACAATGATTTTAACTCACCGGCTTATTTTTTTAAGAATATTCATGAATTCGCTTTCTATGAAGAGCTTCAGGAGTCACTAAGCCATGACGGATATCAACTTACGGAATTAATTAGTGCCCAAAAAATTTTACCTGTTATAAATAAACTGCTGGGAGAAGAAGGATTGAATTATGCCAACCTGCCAAAAGCCTTGCTCAAATTTCACCGTTATCCCAACGAGCCTGGCCGTACCGCTTTGGAGGAGCACCTGGTGGAAGCAGCACATTATGCCTGTAGTGATGCTGGCATCGCTTCGGTTCACTTCACCGTTTCGCCTGAGCATGCTGATGGCTTCAGGCGGCTTGTGCAGGCGATTCAGGCTGACTATGAAACACGTTTTGGAATACGTTACATTGTAAATTATTCAATCCAGAAGCCTTCGACGGATACTATTGCAGTGGATCTCAACAATGAACCTTTCAGGGAAAAAGACGGCAGTTTGTTGTTCAGGCCCGGTGGGCACGGTGCACTGATCGAGAATCTGAACGACCTGAATGCTGATATTGTGTTCGTGAAAAACATTGATAATGTAGTACCCGACAGGTTAAAAACTGCAACCTTTCTCTATAAAAAAGTGATAGGTGCGATGCTTGTCAGCCTGCAGGCAGAGGTTTTCAGCATGCTGGTTGCTCTTGAAAATCCTGCCATCAGAAACGAACGGATATCGGAAATGGCTGATTATTGCAATGAAATGCTGAACATCAGGCTGCCGGATAATTTCCGTTCCATAAGCCAAAATGTGCGGAGAAGTATGCTTCTGAAATCATTGAACCGTCCCATTCGTGTTTGCGGAATGGTCAGGAATGAAGGTGAACCTGGTGGAGGACCGTTTTGGGTAAAGGGTAATGATGGAAGCATTTCCCTGCAGATTGTTGAATCGTCGCAGATAAACCTTGCCGATGAATCGCAGCGCAAAATCATGCTGTCTTCTACTCATTTTAATCCGGTTGACCTCGTATGCGGATTAAAAAACTATCAGGGAGAATATTTTGACCTGCCCGGTTTTGTTGATCATACAACAGGTTTTATTGCTGAAAAATCGAAAGATGGCCGCAAACTGAAAGCGCAGGAACTTCCGGGTTTGTGGAATGGTGCCATGGCAGACTGGATCACCATTTTTGTGGAAACTCCGGTCATTACTTTCAATCCTGTGAAGGTGATCAATGACCTTTTGAGGAAAGAGCATCTGATGGCATAAAAACCTTTGATAAATAAATTATTGAGCTGCGTGTTAGGTGTTTTACCTGAATCAGATACCGATCTGTCAGGATTTTTGTACAACAGGTATGCAGGTTGGATGACTCTTATATGATACTGTTGCCAAGCTGCAATTCAGGATTTTTTCTGCCTGAAGTGAGGCAATAGAAAGTCTTACAATATAAAAAAATAAGATTATAAGTAGAGATCATTATGTGCATGGTAAACAAAGCAACAGTCACAATTGTTTAAAATCATTGAGGTAAATAATTCAAAATCAAAAACTTTAATATATTTCTATTATGAACAATGCCATCTTTCAATTTGATTATCCTGAAAATGAACCTGTAAAATCTTATGCACCCGGTACCCGCGAGCGTAAGGCTCTTCAGGAAGAACTCGACCGGTTAAGTTCTGAAGTTATTGACATACCTTTAATTATTGGAGGCAAGGAAATCAGGACTGGTGATACCGGCACTGTGGTGATGCCACATGATCACAGGCATAAATTGGCGGTATATCATAAAGCCGGGGAAAAGGAAATAAAAATGGCTGTGGAAGCAGCCATGCAGGCACACAGGGACTGGGCAGAGATATCATGGGTCGAAAGGCTTTCAATCAGTTTAAAGATCGCAGAACTGATCTCAAAAAAATATCGTGCGCTCATTAATGCATCCAGTATGCTGGGTCAGAGTAAAAATGTTATGCAGGCAGAGATTGATGCGGCTTGCGAGACAATTGATTTTTTGAGGTTTAATGCACATTATATTTCAGACATCTACAATGATCAGCCACATTCGGAGCCCGGTATTGTAAACCGTATTGAATACAGGCCCATTGAGGGATTTATTTTTGCAGTGACTCCTTTTAATTTTACCTCTATCGCATCGAACCTGAATATGTCGCCGGCTGTCATGGGTAATACACTTCTGTGGAAACCAGCCTCCACCTCAATTCTGTCGAACTATTTTCTGATGAAGATATTCAGAGAAGCAGGACTTCCGGATGGTGTGATCAATTTTATCCCGGGGCAGGGTTCACTGCTGGGAAAAATCGTGATGAACGATCATCATTTTGCAGGACTGCATTTTACGGGATCGAACCACACTTTTAATCAGTTATGGCAAACCAGCGCAGCAAACTTACCGAAATACCGTTCCTATCCAAAAATCGTCGGAGAAACCGGAGGGAAAGATTTTGTACTTGTTCACAATTCAGCCGGTGTTGACGAAGTGGCTACTGCACTGGTCCGGGGAGCTTTTGAATACCAGGGACAAAAGTGTTCAGCCGCTTCCCGCGCGTATATCCCGGATTCATTATGGCCGGAAATCAAAGAACGGATGATGGATATGCTCTCGCAGATCACGATTGGGGATGTCAAACAATTTTCAAATTTTATGAATGCGGTAATTGACGAAGGTGCATTCAACAACATTATGGGCTATATCAATAAAGCCAGGACTTCCGCTGATGCCACCATTCTTTATGGGGGCAAAGGTGACAAGATTACCGGTTATTTTATTGAGCCTACTGTCATTCAGGTAACCGATCCACATTTCATAACCATGGAGGAAGAAATATTCGGGCCGGTACTCAGTATTTTTGTATACAGGGACAACGAATTCGAAAAAATCCTGGAGTTGGTTGATAACACATCACCCTTTGGACTGACGGGCTCCATATTTGCCCAGGATCGCAAAATGCTTGTGAAAGCATGCCGGGCGCTGCGTTATTCTGCCGGTAATCTTTATTACAACGACAAACCTACGGGTGCAGTGGTCGGTCAGCAACCTTTCGGTGGTGCCCGTCAATCGGGTACAAACGATAAAGCCGGAAGTCATTTGAACCTTTTGCGCTGGACGAGTCCCCGCACAATCAAAGAAACACTGATTCCGCCTACCGATTTCAGATACCCCTTTATGAAGGAAGACCGCTGTCATCAGAAAGTTTAGCAACGGGAATCTGAAGTCAAAGAAAATCTGCTTGCTGTCAGAGCAGACGAAAAAAATTCAAACATACAACCCATACCTCGAATACTGGCAGTATTCCCTTAACTGTCAGTATTCCGGGAAGATGTCATTCCTTTGCATCTTCGGGTTTGTTGATCTTTTTATTATCCATTCTGCTTCCTTTAAATGATCCAATGGTAAGATCAAATTCACAAAGCCCTGCTTTTCGGATAAGAAAGTAGGAAACTGCCAAAGCAAGGATAATAACACCTATGCCTATCAACGTTTCACCGGCAAGTTCTTCAGCTTTCAATATCACTACTTTCCTGGCTATCGCAATAATGGCCACTAGTACAACTACTTCCACATGCACTACGTTTTCTTTGAAATATACCTTGATGGTATCTAATAGCTCAATGCCAATAAGTACCAACAGGAAGATCCCAAAAAGATCAAGCAACCTGTCAAGGTTGATAAGCAGGGACCTGTTTTCAATGACGGTGCTGATAAGATAGTAGCCGAGCTCAATGGTGGCAAGTATCAGAATGCCGGCCATCATTACGATCAATGCGTGGATTATGAAGCGCTCAATCCAGCGCGTAGCCTTTTTTAATTCAATCATAACTTGCTAATTTAATTGCTATTGGAATCGGTTATACTGATTAAATTATATTTCGGTACCCATATCTATAATCAATGGTTTTCATAGTCATGGCGGAAATGCTTCTGAACCCTGCATGAGCGTATAATTCAGGGGGCATCTTCATCGTAAAATGCATATTCAAGCCTGACTTCATAATGCTGTGGCAGGTTGCGACCTTGCCCTTCAATAACTACATTGCTGTAAATCAGGTTATTGTTGCTATCAAATTTCCTTTTCACAGAAGTGACAAGATTCCCAGCTCCATCATATTCTTGCTGCAAAACCGCATTCCCATTTTCATCGTACACAAAATTCGTGAAGCTGTTTTTTATTCCTTCTTCCGAAATTTTTGTCAAACGTCCCTGTTCATCTTCTTCATACAGGGTCTGACCTATCATATGACCTTCTTCATCATAAAATATTTCAGATTGTTTGCGACCATTGCTGTTGTAATGGGTCAAAATATGTGATTCATCGCCGCTTTCATTGTCAATTCTCTTGTGACCGACTGAATTATCCTGTTCATGAAATACGAACTCATTGATCTGAAGCAGATTTCCTTCGCCGTCAGTTACACGAGATCTGACCAGGAAGTCATCCCGGTATTCATTTATCATTTCCTGTTCTGCCTCCCCTTCATCATTCATTGTTACAGTGCGGGTGATGCGGTTGCTGGAATCATAAAAATAGGTAATCGTATCATAAGAACCATCCAGGTAATGCTTTATTTCCCTGATCAACATTCCATTTTCATCACGTTCATATGTTTTTTCATCTGATGGATCGTTGTTATCCAGAAAAAACTGTTCATGAATGAGCAGGCCGTTTGTATCGTATTCTTTAACAACGCGTTCCAATACAGCCCCATGATTGTCATAAACAGTCTGTTCTGTCAGGTTTCCTTTCGGGTCAAACTCACTGTGACTATGCAGCCAGTATTCCTGCTGTTCTGCATCACTTTTTCCGGGCTTCAGGTCTCTTTTATAAAGAGCGGTGTACTTTCTCTGAGGCATAATTGTATGAAGTTACTGTAATCATGATGCAAAACTAACCAAACTTATCCGTTCACGGTGGTGACCTTACATTAATTTCATAAATTTGCGCTCTTATTTCCAGGCACCCCGATTCGTCTTTAAGAATGTAACATATTGAAATGAAACAAATTATACAATAGTTTTGATAATCTGATCAAGATCAATTATTTACATTTCTATTGACTCATCCGGGGAAAATCATTAACCTAAAATTTGTAAAATGAAAAAGCTCCTCTTTCTCTTAACTATGGGTAGTGTAATCATGATGAACAGTTGCAAAGAACAAGTACAGCTAAAATATCCCGAAACGCGTAAAACCGACCAGGTGGATGTATATTTTGGTGTTGAAGTTCCTGATCCCTATCGCTGGCTTGAAGATGATAACTCAGCCGAAACCGCCGAATGGGTAAAAGCCCAGAATGAACTCACTTTTAATTATCTCGAAAGTATTCCTTTCCGCAGTAAGATTCGCGAAAGGCTCACAAAAATATGGGATTACCCACGTTACAGTAGTCCCTTCCGTGCCGGTAAATATTATTTTTATTTTAAAAATGATGGCATGCAAAATCAAAGTGTACTATACATTCAGGAAGGCCTTGACGGTGAAGCCAGCGTATTTCTGGATCCCAATACTTTTTCTGAGGATGGTACTGTTGCACTTTCAGGGCTCAATGTTTCAAACGATGACCGATGGTTTGGTTACAGCATTTCACGTGCCGGATCGGACTGGAATGAAATCAGGGTAATTGAAATTGAAACCCGGAAGGAGCTACCCGATCTTGTAGAGTGGGTGAAGTTTTCGGGCATTTCATGGTGTGGTGATGGCTTTTATTACAGCCGTTATGACGCACCTAAATCAGGTGAGGCACTTTCGGGGAAAAATGAATTTCATAAAGTGTTCTATCATAAGCTGGGTACTCCTCAAAGTGAAGATGACCTTATTTATCAGAACCTTGATTATCCTTTACGTAATTACGCTGTGAGTGTAACCGAAGACGAACGTTTTCTGGTTCTGTACGAATCGGAAACCACCAGTGGTAATGCATTATACGTGAAAGATCTGAGCAGGAAGAATGCCGGATTTGTTCAGCTTGTTGGAAATTTTGAAAAGGACTATACTGTGCTTGACAACCTGGGTGACGAATTACTTGTACTAACCAATTACAATGCGCCACGTCAGCACCTTATGCTCATTCACCCCGATAAGCCTCAGCCCGAAAACTGGAAGACCATCATTCCTGAAAAGGAAGAAGTATTAGGTAATGCAAGCCTGATCGGCGGTCGTATCGTTGTTCAGTATATGAAAGATGCCACAAGCCGTGCTTATCTGCATAATTATGACGGTAGCTTTATCAGCGAGGTGAATCTTCCCGGAATAGGATCACTTTCTGGCTTTTCGGGTAAGAAGGAAGACAATATCGCTTTTTATTCTTTTACTTCATTTACCTACCCATCCACAATTTTTATGTTTGATGTGGCTGCCAACGAGTCAAAGGTTTACCGGGCATCTGAAATTGATTTTGATGCAAGCGCTTACGAGACCAAACAAATTTTTTATACCAGTAAGGACGGTACCAGGGTTCCGATGTTTATTACCCACAAAAAAGGTCTGGTAATGAATGGAAAGAACCCAACATTGCTTTACGGATATGGGGGGTTCAATGCTTCCATGACGCCGTCATTCAGCGTCAGTCGCTTGATTTTGCTTGAAAACGGAGGGATTTATGCGCTTGCAAACATCCGGGGCGGGGGTGAATATGGAGAGGAATGGCATAAAGCAGGAACAAAACTGAAGAAACAAAATGTTTTTGATGATTTTATCGCTGCTGCCGAATATCTCATTGAACAAAATTATACCAATCCAAAGAAGCTGGCCATTCTCGGTGGCTCGAATGGCGGTTTGCTTGTTGGTGCCTGTATGATACAGCGACCAGACCTTTTTAAAGTTGCATTGCCTGCTGTAGGGGTGATGGATATGCTTCGTTTCCATAAGTTTACCATTGGCTGGGCCTGGGTTGGGGACTATGGTTCAAGCGAAAATGAAGAGGAATTTCATTATCTGCTCGGATACTCACCTCTGCATACACTTAAGGATGGCGTTGAATATCCTGCAACCCTGATCACCACTGCCGACCATGACGACCGTGTGGTTCCTGCGCACTCATTTAAGTTTGCTGCAAGGTTGCAGGAAGCTCATACCGGAAAAAATCCGGTACTGATCCGTATAGAAACAAGTGCCGGACATGGTGCCGGGAAACCTACAGCAAAAATCATCGAAGAGCAGAGCGATACATGGGCATTTGTATTTAAAAATCTGGGAGTTAAACCAATATATCAGTGATCCGTTTTCCGGAATCCGGCGGGGTTCCTACTAACTTCCGGATATATCAGTAACCTGCTTCGCCGGAGACAATGTAATCCGGCGGAGTTAAAAGCATCCATCCCGCATGAACAGGAACTATCAAATTATCAAATCGTCGGGCGAGGGACAGGCATTCTCGGAAGAAAAGCTAAGATCCTCCCTGTATCGCTCAGGGGCTTCCGCTGCAATGGTGGATATGGTTGTTGATGAGGTACTTAAGCATCTCAGGCACAACATCAGTACAAAGGAGATATACCGCAAGGCTTTTCAACTATTGCGAAAGAAAGCCCGTTCGAATGCAGCCCGTTTCAGTCTTAAAAGAGCGATCATGGAACTTGGACCGAGTGGTTTTCCGTTTGAGCACCTCGTGGGCGAAATATTTAAAAAGCAAGGGTATTGGGTAGAAGTGGGTAAGACGGTTAGAGGTTTTTGCGTGAGCCATGAAGTGGATGTAGTTGCAGAAAAGGAAAACCACCTTGTCATGATTGAATGCAAATACCACAATACTCCAGGGAAGATTTGCAATGTTCAGGTTCCACTTTATATCCGTTCAAGGTTCAACGACATCGAAAACCTGTGGGAATTACAAAACGACGATACGAACAAACAATTCGATGGCTATGTGGTTACAAATACAAGATTTTCAGAGGATGCACTGCAATATGGTAATTGTTCGGGATTGAAGCTTATCGGATGGGATTATCCTGCGAAGGGTAGCCTAAGGGATTTAATTGAAAAGGCAGGACTATTTCCGGTTACTGTCATTACTGAACTTACCGGAAAGCAAAAAAAACACTTGTTGGAAAAAGGCATTTTACTTTGCAGTGAGCTGCGTCATAACCCCGGATTGCTTGACCAGTTAGGCCTTGAATTGAGAAAGCGAAAGAAACTTGCCGGGGAACTTGAAGAATTATGTTCTATTGGCCACCCCGGCTGAAGCATATCACACCTGATGCCTGGAAAAGTGCCGGGTGTGAATAAAGTACAAAGGGAATTACTCATTTAATCAATATTTATTACGGTCATTCATGCACCATAATGATAATCTGAACAGCGACTGGCGCAGAGTAGCCGCTGCTGTATATAAAAAGCCTGCAGATGCAAAAATTCTGGGTTCAGTGGAAATTGATGTTACTGATATTGAGGAATATATTAATCAAAAACGCAAACAAGGGCTGCGCATTACGCTGACGCATATTTTTACCTTAATCATTGCAAGGGCACTAAAAGCAGAAGTGCCCGAGTTGAATGTTTCCATTGTGCGTGGTAAAGTTGTTGAACGTCCTTCTATTGAGGCAAGTATCAGTGTATTGCTTCGGGATAACCAGCTCAGTTCGGTTAAGGTACCGGATGCCGATACAATAACACTGACAGAATTAGCCGGGTTGTTAATGAAGGAAATAAAAAATTCACGAAAAGGTTCTGAAAATAAAACCATGAAAATGAAGGGTATACTTGCAGGCATTCCCTGGCCATTTCGCGGATGGATTTTCCGGTTGCTAAAAATCCTTACCATTGACTGGGGGATCTCAGTTCCACGATGGGGACTTTCAGCCAACAGCTTTGGATCGTTTGTGATTTCAAACATTGGCAGCCTTGGGCTTGAAACAGGATTTCCTGCCTTGTTCCCTGTTAGCAATGTTTCATTTGTCATGATCCTCGGAGGTGTGAGCACAAAAGCCTGGGTGGTGGATGGAAAAATTGTTCCAAGGCGCATCCTCTGGCTTGGCACTGCCATTGACCACCGTGCTGCCGACGGATCGCACGGCGGAAAGTTATTTCGCTACATCCGGGAAGTACTGAAAGACGTTGATCAACTGGAATGTAAGCCAGATTGGTGTAAGTAAAAGGATATCAGGCAATCTGACTCAGGAATATAATCAACCGGTAAGGCTTATCTTTTGCAACCTTTCATAATCCAGTATCAATAATTCCTTGTCAGAGCATTGAATAATTCCCTGATTATGAAATTGCCTCAACAATTTAAGTGCACTATTTCTGGCCATCCCCGATAAATCTGCGAGATCCTGTTTTGACAGATCATTGCCCAGACAATGCGATCTGTATATCTCATCAGAAAGATATAACAAAGTATCGGCCATGCGCCCGGATATTTTTTTTTGGGTAAGCAGAACCAGGCGGTTGTAAACCGATAGAATCGTCGAACTCATCTCGGTGAGAAATTCATGAGCAAATGTATTATTGTTATCAATAAGCTCTTTGAATAACACAACATTTATTAAACAAACCGTTGTATCAGTCAATGCAGTCACCGTATAATGATGCATGTGGTCAAGGTATATGCCGGGACCACCAATAAAATTTGCAGGTTTTACGATCCTGACAATTGAATTGCGGTGACCTTCTCCCTCCAGATAAAGTTTTGCAAGCCCGCAATTTACAGAAATTACATGCGACATATATGTTCCTTGTTTGCGGATCGTTTCCCCTTTTTTATAAACTACGTTTAATTTGCCCGCATTGACCATTTCCAGCTCTTCCCGGCTGAGAAATGTGAAAAGAGGTGATTTAAGTTCGCAACTTAGACAATTCTGCTGATATTTCGTGCAATTTGCGGACATACTCGTTTCTTATTCAGGAATACACCACAAAGGTAATCCATCAAAATCAAACATATTAGATTAATGAGTGATTCATTTCCTCTGTAATCAGGATATCCATCCTGTTTGACGCAGATATTTTTCCTTTGAATTTGGGAAAAATCATTTACATCGCCGGGAATTATTACCCACTCATCGTATTGCATTAAAGGAAGTTACAGGGGTAATTTTGCAAATAATTATCAAATCCGGTCCTGTGGATATTAACCTGCAACCGGAATCTGCATGTGTAACTTAAAAATTTATTGTATGAAAACAATCTCTTCAATTCAGTATTTCAGGCTTCCAGGTGTTGTACTCCTGGTCTTCCTGACCGTTCTTTACAACGGAAGCCAGGCTCAAAAAACTGGCCTTCCCCGTGATGTAATCCCGGGCTATAAAGGCTGGGATGGGAATCCGGATTCATTAAAAGTGTATATTGATCCTTCCTTTGATTCCACCCAGAAAGTGCAGATAAGAAACGCCATGAAGCACTGGAATGATGCTGGTGGAAAGCCTGTATTCAAAGAATCATCTGATTCTGATTCGCCACTGAAAGTAAAAAAAGGTAATCCGGGCGCGGGCGCAGAAGGAGTTTATAAAGGCAAAAGAAATCCGGCTACCGGAAAGCGTACGGATGGGGAAATCATTGTGAAAACTGCCCCCGATACTCCCGGTCTGAGTTTTGAGGAACTGGTAACACATGAGTTGGGACATGCACTGGGACTTGACGATACCGACCAATCTGCCAATCCTTCAGATGTAATGAAAGGCAAAGGGACCAATGGTAGCGGAGGATTATCGCAACATGACAGCACAGAGTTAAAGGCCGCAGGTGCCAGCATAACGGCCATTTCAACTCCGGAACCGGAAAAGAAAAAAGCGTTTAGTCCTGCAATGGCAATAACACCGGGAACTCCTGCCTGCCTGGGATTTTATCTGGATGACCTCTATCCGCCCGAAACTGTCTATGCAGCATCATCCCCCGAAGATCCTTTGCTCACTGTAAGCAACATTTTTGTTGACCAGCAGACCTTATGGATCTGGGTTATTCCTCATGCAGAGCATGGTTCAGGATCATTCTATCTGAATGTGGAAATTTTGCCACCACCACCCATGGAACCGGAATCTTTTATCGGGTATTTTTATACGCATGTTCAACCGGTTGAACCATGTGTGTTTGATTGTCCGGTGCAGATTATACAGACTCCGGAAGGAGAAGTGCATATACATTGGATTGATTCGCACACATATCCTCATGTAACGCAACCGCTGAGAGCGAAACTATGGGTAAACGGGGACGAAGAATACCTGACACGAGGCGAATATTTCGCATTGGATTTGCCGGCAGGAGATCATCTGATACAGCTATTTGTTGATGATCACCAGGTGAATTTCTGTTCATCTTCAATCACCTTTACCCTTCATGATATTCTACCCCGGGGAAGTATTCTTTTTTCGGTACCCTGTGCTGACATCAGTTTTGATCCTTCTGGCGACCTGCAGCCGGTACCTGCAAATTTCTTTCATCCAGGTTCCGAGCCTTTTTCAGGAACTATTAAACTGGCAGGAAAAAACTCAGAAGGATCAATGTTGCCATTTTTTGATATTTCTGTGCAATTCCCTGATGTTGTTTTTTCACCGCCGTACCCTGTTTCTGCTACGGTACCTGTGGAATTGACTTCGATGAACCTTACGGGGACTGAACCTATTCAGGTAATCCAGAACGGTACCTGGACAGCAGATTCTTTTTTTGATGTTTTTGTTGAATTAGCTGTTCCCGGAACAGGAAACATGATACTCGAAAAATTTGACCCGGTGAACGGAACTTTTGATCTGGAGCTTCCGGTACAACCAAGGTTTATTTTTAAAAACGCGGTAAAACCAGACGAAACACTTGTATATGAACCTCCTGATATACTACTGTTCTCTTCAACTATTCCAATGTCCTGGATTCATTCGCCAGGTGGTTTTGAGCCCGATCCCAATCAGTTGACAGGTTTACAAACGCCTTCAGGATCAGGTATTTCACTGGTTCCATTACCTGCCAGGGATGATCAATTTACCATGGAAATGGATGAGAATGGACAGGTAATTGGTTTTGAGGGAAGTGGATACAACCATGGGCAGTGGTATTATTACCCGAACACCAACTGGTGGAATGTGTGGTTTTATGATCACAGGAAAGATGTTTCAAGGAAAAAGATCGTCAACAGCACGATTACCATACAGCCACGATTACCCGATCTGCCTTCCTATGTGGAAATTGTACTTAACTGGAGCACGCCCTCCTGGCCGGGATTTCCCGAAACTGACAGGCCGCCGTTGCCATCGGATGTGCCAGATATCGAAACAGAAAATTTATATATCACGCGTTCGGAAAGTTTTTACAATGGACAATTGACCGAGGCTACCACCATCAGTATTGATAATTTTATCATTGAAAACTTCAATCCGGAATGGCTTTCCATTGATGTTCGTGGCTCTAACTTCATCATCAGCGGGAATATTCACCATATCTGTTTTAAAGAATCATCCTGCCCGAGAGGCCACCGCATGCCTTCAGATTTTGGAATTATGGCGGGCGACTGGCTGATTGCCGAACCCTGGCATCAATGGATTGACCCACGCGAAAGCACGAGGATACAACTCCACGCTTTCGATCCCACTGCTTCAATAAGTCAGGTAACTTTCTTTCACAATATTGACAACACCGGCTGGCTGCCATTTTTCACAGATACTGACGGAGAATCGGGATCGCGCCCGGGAGAAATTCCTTTCGCACCCGGTGCTGACGGATGGAGCGGTTATTTTTCATTGCTGGGACTTGAAGCCAATGCGACTGCTTTGTTTGCCGCGGAGGTGTCGCTTGTAACCGGAGAATATGTCTGGGTGGAATCAGAAACAGGTGTAGAACTTGATATCACTCCACCATCTTCCTTTGAAACCAATATCAGTGATTTTATGATTATCGAAGGTGAGACATTATTACTGGATATATTCCCGGTGGATGCCAACATTGTGCAGGTGGGGATTGAAAGTGAAAAAAAGAAAGAGGAATTTAAAAAAGGAATACCCCCGTTAGGGCAGCACGGTGCCTGGAGGCGTTATGGCGGCGACCAGCATTGCTCGCCCACATCGGCGGCAGCATGTCTGAAATATTTCGCCGATAGTACCGGCGATGCCAGTATTATGGGTGATCTTACCCCTCAGCAACTGGTTGATTTATTGGCTGTCCTCATGCGAACCAACATGTGGCGAAACGGATTGAAAGGGTTTGGAAAAGGTACCCTCGATGGAGATATTGTCAGAGGACTTGAAAAGTGGATCAAACACAAAGGAGAAAATTACACCGTACGCCTGATTGATTACAATTGGGAAACCATGCGCAATGAACTCGAACGCTGCCAGGATGTCCTGACGAATTTTTCATGGCATCCGTTGCCCAATTCAGGAGGTCATACCATGACTTTCAATTCAATTGTAAACCGGCCGCTGGCAAACGGAAAAATAAAAGTGGACTTCATGGATCCTCTCACCGGCGACATACAGTATGGGGAACTCGACACCGAAACCGGAATAATGATGGAGTATGGTACTAACAATCAGACTGCTACCATTGACAACATGGTGATTGTTTGTCCGAAAGAGACTGAACCAATTTCACCTGCTTCAGAAAAGACGGTAACAGCACCCGGAAGTATTCCTCCCCAGACTTCGATCACCCTGCCGGAACCGGGATTGTACTGGATCAGGATTGAGGTGCTCGATGCTGATGGTAACAAGGCCCGCAAAGATGTTATTGTTGAAAGGGTGACAACCGGGCTTCATTTGCAGGATGTAATTATTACCGCCAATGACCCTCCGGTATGCGAGGATAAATATGCCGTAATCTCGACCGGCGGGAACGGTTCAGTGTTCATAGCCGAAACGGGATCGTCAGTTACCCTGGCTGCCTCCGAAGTGGTAAAACTGCTTGATGGTACCCATTTTCAGCCTGGCTCTGTGGCTCATATCCTGATTTATGACGGCGATTATTGCAATCCTCCTTCAAAAGGTTCGCTTGTCAGTGCTGAAAACCATATTACCGGCAGCGATGATAATGAGAATTCACAGGCAGCAGATGCATTCTTCAGTGTTTACCCAAGTCCAACAACAGGACGCTTTACACTTGCTGTCAATGAGTTAGATGAATCTTCGTCTATCCGCGTGGAGATCATAAACCTGTTTGGTCGCAGTATTACCCGGCAGGAATTACTGCCACAAAGAAATTATCTGATTGATATTTCTGGGCAACCGTCCGGACTATATACGATACGCGTGACCAATGGCAATAAAACCGGAATTAAGAAACTGATCAAGCATTAATGATAAAGTCGGAGGTGCTGATCCGTTAAACTGCTCTCTCGAAAAAACATATCTGTTGGTAGAAGAAAGGGGGACTTAAGCGTCGCAAAGCGACGCTTAAGTCCCTCTACTATATACTCCCAGATTTTCTGTCCTGTCGAACA
>CAYQRU010000065.1:0-20655 GCA_964419945.1 uncultured Bacteroidales bacterium
AAGGAATTTGTTTGTAAAATCCTGTGTCATACCGCCAAAAATGCATTCTGCGAAAGGGCAGGGCTGATCGTGCCTACTGCAATGTTCTTTTTCGACAGTCCCTTCTATCAGTTGGTATATTTCGAGCAGAGTGATTTCGCTGGCATTGCGTTTCAGAATGAAACCGCCTTTTGGCCCGCGATTTGAATCCAGATAACCGTTTTTTACAAGTGTTTGCAATACTTTTGCCAGGTGGTTGCGCGAAGCTCCGGTAATACCGGCAATCTGGTTCACATTGAGCCTGACAGCACCCGCTGCGATGAGCGACATGCTGTGAATCGCCAGTGATGCGGCTTCTGAGATACTGATGAAGTTGGTCATCTCAAAACAAGTAATTAGGTATTAGAATGCGCAAATTTATAAAGATTTATTGAACCAACAACATTTTCAGGGTAGAAAACTGATCAAAAGGAATATTTTATTATCACTGCTGTCCGGTATAATTTTCATTTCAACATGATTTTAATATTATCGCTGCAGCTTACATATAGTGCAGAATGAAGCAATATTTGCAAAATGCCGGGAATTCCACACGACCAGATCCCGGTGGGGCGAGAATCTTATAATGATCAGCTAAATCAATGTTTTGGATTGTCAGTTCGTTATTTGCAAAACGAATTGATTTCTTATCATTCATTGCGGATCGCTGAAAACAAGCAAATATGAATATTGCCCCAATTTCCAACTAAAAGAAAGAGTTAATCCTGAAAAAATTATCATTTGAATTTTACCACTGTTTAGTGGTCCGTCCATATAGTACGCTGTAATTTGCTGTGAAATAATGAATTCAAATGATTATCCGACAAATCCGTACGGTGAGGTGTAAGCAACCTGATGCGTTATTTATAGTATTTCTAAACCGGGTTCATCTCAGATTCAGACCTCACCGGGCAAATGATAATGCCTCCTGAGGATAAATCTGTGTTTAAACTTCCTGATTCTTTTGCAGAATAATAAGTATATCAAAACCATGAAGGATATACAAAATCCACTTACTTTGTTTGTACACCAGAATGTTGCAGGAATCAGATTTATTTCTTTACTTTGTTGCATCTTTACTTTAAGGAACATCCGGAATACATGTTTGGTGTATGAAGTTGCAGAGCACTATAACCATGCTGATAACCTGCTCTCTGATAGTGATTTTACTATCAACAGCCTGCAAAACACATAATGAACAGGATGCGTGGATGGAACAAAACTCAGTGTTTAATCAAAAGCTTTTATTCGACTTTCTCACTTCAGAAACAGGAAAATCTGACTATCTGAAGACCAAACAATTATTTGATTCGCTGTTGTATTATGAGGATGCCGGAATCCCTGATGCCGTATGCCGGATGAAAACCGAACTGGCTGAAATGTTCAGGCGCAGCGGTAATTATGAGGAGGGTTTGAGTTTTTTGTTTGATGCATTACGATTGGCAAATCATATTGAAAGATCTGACCTTACTCTTAAGATATACGATCGCTTGTCAGCCATTCATTTTGAACGCTATTACCACAAGATTTGCAGCCGGTCTCTGGATTCATCCATGCTATATGCTAAGAAAGCACTGGCTTTGGCGGATACCGTCAATGATGATGAGTCAAGGGTCAGTGCACTTATCCTGATTGGTGCTGTTTACTATTTACTGGAAAGCTATATTGTTGCAGAAGATACCCTGTTGAGTGCTTCAGCAATCTATGAGCGTCTTGGTCAAAAGCCTGATCAGGCGATGATTACCAATCTGGTTAGTACCTGGTTAATGCTCGGCAAAACAGAGCATGCACTCACTCTGGCAGAACAATTTTACGAAGATGCAGGTAAATTAAACGATGATTATACATATCTCATGAGTCTGACTTTACTGGCCAAAGTATATGATGCAACAGGAGATGTTTCAAATGCCAGGGAGGTTAAATCGAAACTGGACAGTTTTGAAAAGCGACAGGATATCTTAATTGAGCGACTTGCTATCAAGCAATTGGAACTTTACTATCAATATGGAAAATTAAGTAGGAAGACCGATGAAATTGACCAGCACCGTGGATTTCTCATCAAGCTTAACCTGATACTTGCCATCATCGTGATAAACCTGATCGTTGTTTCAATGATTATATACTATGTGGTCAGGCAAAGAAACCGTAATATTCAACTTCAAAATGCCTTGTTGCTTGCCCGTCAGCAGGCTGATCAGCTAACCATGCAAAATAAGGAGATGCAGCTTGGAATCCTGGGAAAGGAAGCAATGATATTACAACAGAATCTGCTGCTGAAAGACAGCCACCTGGCTGCAAAAATGCTGATCATTTCCCGCAACAATGAATTTCTGATCGAAATACTTGAAAAAGTAAGGAAACTCAACAATGAGATACGCAATTCTTCAGCACGTAATAGTATACTTGAAATAACCGGGCTGATTAAAAAAAAGGTCCAGGAAAAGAACTGGGACGAATTTGAAACACTTTATGCTTCCGGCAACAGCACTTTTGTGAAGAACCTGAATATCAGGCATCCAGATCTTACCGCCTTTGAAAAACGACTTTGCTACCTGCTTCATATGAATCTGAGCACAAAAGAGATTTCAGATATAACCATGCAAAGCTGTCGTGCGGTTGAAATGGCGAGACACCGGCTCCGTATCAAATTTAAACTGGATCGTGAGGCAAATCTGAATTCTTATCTTTCCGGTTTTTCACACATTTCAAGTAATGTTAAAAAGAGTGGACAAGGCACCAGCGAAGTTAGCGGCATGGCAACTTCATCACAGATCCATGACTAACATGTTAACTTCCTGTGCCAACTTATTAAATCTCATAATACATCTTGTTGCCTGATACCTGGAAATCTGTTTAGATTTATACACATTCAATTCCAGTCTATATTTTCAATTACTATTTTGATTATCAGGCTATAAATGATAATTGTGAAATTTTTGTAAAAGCTTTTTGCTTCCCAAAAATTTGGGAGATTCGCTACTGTAAACTATATTTGGATGCTTTTAGACAGGAAATTTCCACTATTTTCTCCTTTCAACTAATTGATAATGTGTGTTTTGTATAACAGGTCAAAAAGTTAATATCTTAATCATCAGCATGATAGAAAATCTGATATATTTTCTTTTAATACCCCACGGAAGATAGAAACAGCCTTGAAAAACCAAAAGAGATAAATCCATGAAAGATGAAGAAAAAAGATCCGGGAAATTGAATGAGCAGGTAATGCTCGAGGCTGAGATTGAGAAATTGGTAGTTGCTTTAAAACTGCAGAATAAAGTTCTCGGGAAAAAGTTTGGCAATAAATCAACAAGAAATACAGAAATCAGGAAATCCAGCAATAATCTTTAATCCAAAAGTTATGACAAGACTTTTACAATCCTCAGTATCACAATCAGCAGGTAGTACAAGATGCTACGCGCTGTGTTCGTTTATCCTTTTAGCTGCCTTAACTATTATCAGCGGACAGGTTTTCGGGCAATCGGCGACCATTCAGCTTACCGGGTCTTCGCCAATCTGCAGCGGGCAGTCAAGTACCATTGCTGTGAATATCAATGCAGGAGTATCCCCATACACTGTGGTATATAACGACGGAAGCAGTGATATCACACTGACGAGTTATGTTTCGATGACCAATGTGACGGTTTCGCCCGCGGTGACAACAACATACACATTAAAATCGGTAAGGGACAAAAACAATACATTGATTTACAATGGATCACCGGTATCACAGGTGACACTGAATGTCAATCCGACACCAACTTCCATTTTGGTTTCAACCAGTCCTACTGGTGGGAATATATGTCCGGGTGTGGCTTTTGAGATCTGGGCTTCCGCCACCAACGGCAGCACCTACGAGTTGTGGAATGCAGCAAATACGAGCAAAATTGCAGATTTACCATCATCCCCTCCCTATTATTCAACCACCATTTCTTCGTCAACAAATTACACCGTAAGGGCAATAAGCAGCCAGGGCTGCACAGCAAGCACTGCATTTACTGCTGTGATTGATAACGTAAACCCGGTGGCCAACTGCAAGAATGCTACCTTGTATCTTAGTGCCGGAGGTACTGCAACTTTGCTGGTGAGCGATATCAACAACAACTCAACGGATAACTGCGGTATTACCTCTTACGAACTGAGCAAATCTTCTTTTAATTGTACTAATCTGGGTGATAATACAGTTACCCTGACGGTGAAAGATGCCATGAACAACAGCCATAGCTGCAACGCCACAGTTACAGTGGTAGATAACATCAAGCCAACTATTTCCGGGACAGCCACTTCGGGTAATGTGAACACAGATTCGGGAGAATGTTATAAAACTGTGACAGGCAATCAATATGATCCAACCTCATATGCCGATAATTGCGCTGTGACGCTGATTACCTATTCTGTTAACGGGGGTGATCCGGTAGGCTCGGATGTTAATACAACCATGGCAAATGTGCAATTACTAAAAGGTCCTAACCTGATTGTATGGACCGCTAAGGATGCTAGCAATAATTCCGAAACCTGGTCATTTACTATCACTGTGCAGGATAACGAAGACCCTGTATTTGACAACTGCCCGGCTGATCGTGACCTGGCGACCAATTCATCGGATTGCAATGCAACTCTTCCCAATTATATCAGTTTGCTTGGTGTGACCGCTACTGATAACTGCACAGCCTCAGGGTCAATCAGTTTGACACAGGTTCCTGCTCCTGCAACGGTGCTTACCGGTGGTCACAACTCAACACAGCTTATTTCTATCAGAGCCGAAGATGCCGATGGTAACGTAAGTACATGCACATTTACCGTAACCGTGAAAGATGAAACCGACCCGGTCATTTCGGATTGCCCCACAGAAATTGGACAAGATACTGATAATGACCAATGCTATGCAACCGTTACCTGGACAGAGCCCACAGCCAGTGATAACTGCGATGGAGCGATAGGTTATTTCAGCCGCTCTCATGCTCCCGGATCGCAATTTGCCAAAGGCACCACAGAAGTAACTTATACTTTCCGGGATGCTGCCGGTAACACAAGCACCTGCACCTTTGATGTGATTGTGAGCGATGAACAGGATCCGGAAATCAGTTGTCCTGCTGACATTGATGCTGAAGTTGAAGCAGGGCAGAATTATGCAGTGGTTACTTATTCTGCTCCCACAGGAACTGATAACTGCCCGGGTGCAAACACATTGCAAACTGCCGGTTTGGCAAGTGGTTCACAATTTCCGGTCGGACAAACTGTGAATACTTTCGAGGTTACTGATGCTGCCGGAAATAAGTCCGACTGCAGTTTTACCGTCAATGTGGGCGATAAGGAACCTCCGGTGATCTCAGGTTGTCCGGCAAATATTACTTTGCCAAATATTTCCGGAACATGTGCGGCCACAGCAACCTGGACACCACCAACTGCCACAGATAATGTAACCGCCGTGGAAGACCTGGATTGGTCAAGTACGCATTCTCCCGGGGCATCTTTTCCTGTTGGTACTACTGTAGTTACCTATTATGTGGAGGATGAAGCTGGTAATGTGGCATCGTGCAGTTTCAGCATTACGATCCAGGATGTTGAGGACCCGGTCATTTCAGGCTGTCCGTCCGATATCACGCGAAGTAATACCCCAGGGGTTTGCTATGCCACACCATCATGGACCGAACCAACTGCGACGGATAATTGTACTCCACAAGCCCAGATTGTCAGATGGAGATCGCACCAACCAGGTGTTAGCCAGTTCAATGTTGGAGAAACTGAAGTAACATATACTTTTACTGATCTGGCTGGCAATATCAGTACCTGCACTTTTACGGTTACTGTAAACGATACACAGAAACCGACAATCAGCGGATGTCCGGGGAATATCTCATTACCAGCTACATCCGGACTATGTAGTGCCGTGGTAAGCTGGACGGAGCCTACAGCAACAGATAACTGTACACCACAGGGCAGCCTTGTGTGGGAAAAATCGTATACTCCGGGCACCTCGTTCAATGTAGGCACTACTGTTGTAACTTACAGAGTAAAAGACGCGAACAATAACTGGAGCAATCCCTGTACGTTTAATGTTACGGTTACGGATAACCAAAATCCTGTTGCATTATGCAAATCAGCAACTATTTACCTCAATGCATCGGGAAATGCAACGTTAACTGCTGCAATGATTGACAACAGTTCAACTGATAATTGCGGAATTACGCAACGGTTGCTCAGTAAAACCACTTTTACCTGTGCTGATAAGGGCAATAATAATGTAACCCTGACTCTAAGAGATGCAGCCGGAAACAGCAATTCGTGTGTGGCGGTTGTAACTGTGGCTGATACCCTTGCACCGGCGTTGACCCCGACAGCCGGGACAGTGAATACTACGGTAAATACTGCCCCGGGTCATTGCTACTATACAGTGCCGGGAGGGCAGTTTGATCCACTGGTGACGGATAATTGCAGCGGATCGGTCATGAGTTATACAGTAACAGGTGCAACATCCCTGACAGGGACAACATCGTTGATAGGAAAGAATCTGAACAAGGGAGCTAACAATGTGACCTGGATCGCGGTGGATGCCAGTGGTAATCCTGCAACCACTCCTGTAAGCTTTATTGTTACTGTGGTGGATAACCAGGCGCCTGTTATTATTGGAAAATCAAACCAGATAAGAAATGCTGGCTCCTCATGTACATACACTGTCGCAGGTAATGAATTTGATGTGACGGCCTCTGACAACTGTGGTACCTACACATTGACCTTCGCAGTGACGGGCGTAACCGAGATCGATCCTACCCTCGGAAGTATGGCAGGGGTAATTCTAAATAAAGGCATTAATAATATCACCTGGACAGCCACAGATGGCACGAATATCCGTACTTCAAGTTTCCGTGTTACGGTAAATGATGTGACTGCACCGGTGATTTCGTCAATATCTGATATTACCAAAGCAGTTGATCCGGGTCAATGCACCGCACAGGTAACCTGGGTCCAGCCTACCGCCAATGATAACTGCGATGGGGCAGTTGCTGCAACACAGATTTTAGGTTTACCTAGTGGCAGTAGTTTTCCCCCGGGAGTAACGCTGATACGCTACCGCTCAGTGGATGCTGCAAATAATGCTAGCACCATGGATTTTACGATAACAATCACCGGAACTGCCACACCTTCCATCACCTGTGCTGCAGGTAGCCCATTTACAAAAAATGCTGATGCAGGGAAATGTTTTTATACAGTTGCCGGAAATGAATTTGATCCAACGTCAGCTTCATCGGATTGCCCACCCTGGATCATTTCCAATTCATTTGATAACTCCTCGACGCTGGCTGGCAAGAATATCCCAGTTGGTGTTCATACCATTACATGGAGAATTACTGATGTTTACAATAACACCGCCACCTGTGATATTGTTGTGACAGTGACTGACAATCAACCGCCAACTTACAATCTTGTCTCGGGATCATTTAACAGGAATACTGATCCCGGAAAATGCGTTTTCACTTTTACAGGAACGACTTTTGATCCGCAGAATTTTTCGGATAACTGCCTCATAGAAAGCCGTACTTTCGAAATCTGGAAGAATGGTGTTTTATACCAGTCGGGCAGCACTACATTAGCAGGAAGCCCTGCAGTTACACTTGATGCGGATAAGATTCATCCCTATTCAATCACATGGACGGTTACTGATGTCAATGAAAACTCAACCATTAAACCTCCCTTTACTATTTGGGTTTCAGATAACCAGGCGCCGGTTTTTTCGTGCAGCGGCAATCTCATCAAATTGCCCAATCACCTCGATTGTTATTACAAAGTAAATGGAACTGAGTTTGATCCGGTTTTTGGCACAACGCCCGATAATTGTGATCCACTTAATGATCTGACAATTACTTACACAATCAACGGAAATCCCGGCAGCGGAAGTTCGATGGCGGATGTGGTACTCAATCCGGGGGTAAACAATATCGTATGGACGGTGAAGGATACATGGAACAATCCGGCGAGCTGCAGCTTTAAAATCACAGTCAAAGATAGTGATCCTCCGGTTTTCAATCCGGTTATTACAGATCAGCAAAGAAATGCACCATCCGGAAATTGTTACTACACAGCAACAGATGAATTCAACGCTTATGCTACCGACGATTGTGGAGCAGTAACCCTGATAAACAATCTTGATGGAACCAACTCGCTGACCGGATACCAATTCCCGGTCGGGATTACTGTGGTGGTATGGACCGCTGAAGATGCCGGAGGCAATAAAACCAACATGCAGTTTGAAGTGCTGGTTGAAGATGTCACTGCCCCTACTTTTGATATTCCTTCACCAGTCAATAAATATGCCTCCAACACAAGTTGCTTTTACACAGCGGTGGGAGCCGAATTTGATCCAACAAATATTTTTGATGCCTGTACTCAGGCTAACTGGGCTATTACCAATGATTATAATGATTACTTTTCACTTGCCTTTGAGCAATTCCCTGTTGGCTCCACCGATGTGATGTGGAGTGTTACTGATTTTCACGGAAATACGCGCACCCAGACCATGACTATCAATGTGACAGATAATACTGATCCGGTGATTGTTTGCCCATCTGCACCCTATGTCAGAGTGGCTTCAGAAACGGGAATTTACACGGTTGTTAACGGTGAATTCAGGCCAATAGTAACTGATAACTGTGGAGTTGTTTCATATACACATGATTACGGACCAGCACCGGATAACACCACCCTGACAGGTGTTGGACTTGTTACAGGAACCTATGATATTACATGGACAGCACTGGATGCTGCCGGTAATCCCGATGAATGTACAGTAACCATATATGTGGTGGATGATCTTTTTCCTCCCATTTCATGCCTGGGTGATCAATTGGTTGATGCAGTTGGCGTTTGTAGTTATACACATTCAGGTACCAGTTTTGATGCTGTATCTTCTTCGCCCCTGGCAACCTTGACACATGATGTTCAGACTTCCGATTCTGGAATTCTCCCTTACGCACCGGATGAAACCACTTTAGATGGTGCTGTTTTTCCTTATGGCCAGACAATTGTTACATGGACAGCTACCCAAACGGTTGCAGGAATACCCTATTCGAACAGTTGCAGTTTCGTTGTAATTGTCAGAGATATTGAAATTCCAACAATCTCAATCAGCAATGTAAGCGTGAATACGAACTCATCTTCCTGCAGGATTTCCGTCAACTTAGGAACTCCGGTGACAAGTGACAACTGCGGGGTATATCGAACATATAATAATGCTTATACCTATTATAGCGATTTCTCTATTGGAAATACCAATGTAACCTGGTGGGTAGAAGATATTCATGGCAATATTAATTCAACCGTGCAACAGGTTACTGTCGTAGATAACTGGCCGCCAACTATGTATTGTCCCTCCTCCACATATTGCAGACAGGTAGATGATGACGAGACTTTCTATACTGTTAACGGAGATGAATTTGGACCGTTTTATGTTTATGATTGCTCCACAATTACTTCACACACCAACAATAAAAATGGAACCGGTTCTTTGCATGGTTATCAGCTTTCAGCGGGTATACAGTCAATAACCTGGACTGCTACAGATGCTGCGGGGAATACAAATTCCTGTACCTTGTATGTTGATATCAGAACGGATGATCCGCCACCGGTCACCTGTCGTGGTAATTCCCGGGTAAATACTGATTCCGGAGAATGTACCTATACTATCCCAGATTTCAGGTTTGACGTAACCACTACATTTGATCCACCTGCGGCTGTTACTTTTACTTATACCCTCACCGGTGCAACAATAGGTACAGGAAGTAATACGTTGCAGGGTGTATCGCTCGACAGGGGAACCACCACTGTAAACTGGATTGCTTATTCCGGAACTGTTTCCAACACCTGTTGTACTTTTTCGATCACGGTCGAGGACAATGAACCACCTTCGATCACTTGGCCAGTTGATATTGAAGTACCGGTTGATTCCGGAAGCTGCCAGGCCACTAATGTAAATGTCGGGACTCCCTTGGCAACGGATAATTGTACTGCGTCCAGTACCATTACTTTCACCAGGAATCCGTCAGGAAATACTTTCCAGATAGGAGAAAATGATATTTACTGGAGAGCTTCTGATGGAAATGGAAATTATACATATCATACTCAAACGGTAACGGTAATTGATGACATTGCACCCATCATAACCTGTCCTACAACCACCTACTACCGGGAGTTTGACAATACTTTTGTGGATTATTATACTGTTGAAGGGATTGAGTTCAGACCACCGGCTACGGATAATTGCCTACCATTACAATCCTATACGCATAATAAAGATAATGTGAATTATCCCTCTTTAAATAATTACAGGCTTGATTTTGGCCTGCATACCATCACATGGACTGCTGTTGACAGAAATCAACCTACTGCAAATACAGCTTCCTGTACCTTCAATGTTGTTGTAGTAGATTCATTTGAACCTTTGATAGCCTGTCCCGGAGACGACATTGTTAATACTGCCACAAACACCTGTTATTATACCGTCCAGGGTACTGAATATGATGCATGGTCGGTTTCATCGTACAGTCCTACCTACACTTTCAGCAACAATATTAATGGCCAGCCAACCCTGGCAGGGGTTCAACTGTCATTGGGTGTGAATAATATCGAATGGACAGTAACCCAAAATGTCGGAGGAACAATTTACACCAGTACCTGTTCATTTACAGTTACCGTAAGGGATGTTACAGCGCCGGTCATTGATCCGCTACCTGAAGATATTACCCTATATGTTGATCCTGGTACCTGTGTGAAAGAAAATGATTTGGACCCAATATCAGCAACTGATAACTGCACCGGAACCACTTCGCTGACTATCACAAACAATGCTCCGGATCTTTTCCTGATGGGCACAACCAATGTCAGATGGGAAGTCAGAGATTTGAGTAATAATTCTACCGTTTATATTCAGAAAGTTACTGTGGTTGACAACGAAGGTCCCGTGATTACCGGTTGTCCTTCCATTGGCACTGTCACTGCAACAGCTTCCGGCAGTGATTGCGACGCTGTGGTATCCTGGTTCCCACTTGTTGCTACGGATGAGTGCAGCGGGGTGAAAAGTTTTGTTACCTCCCATAATCCCGGTTCTGTTTTCGATATAGGAATAACTACTGTAACCTATGTTGCCACAGATAACAAAAATAATGTATCAACCTGCACATTTACCGTAGAAGTGTTCGATACACCGCCAACGATTGAATGTATCGGAACGGTGACACGAACCACGAATCCATCTTTATGTTCATATAAAGCATTTGGAAATGAACTTGATCCGGTAAACTTTGATGATAATTGCGATGTGGTTTCCTTTACATGGAGCTATGATTACCTGGATGCCGGGATAATTAAAACAGTCAGTGGAACCACCAGCACACTATCAGGCGTTACAATTCAGCGTGGGGCCGCCCTGCCCGGAATTATTAACCCGGGTGTTGTTACGATAACATGGACTGCAATTGATGCAAATCTGAATACTGCATCCTGTACTTTTAACCTTGTGATTCATGATAAAGAAGCCCCTCAGATCATTGTTCCCGGTAGCCAGATAAGGTATACGGATGATTATACCAACTATTACACTGTTCAGGGCGGTGAGTTTGATGATGTCTATGCAGATGATAATTGTGGCATTGTCGTTAAACTTGCCAATGAGTTCGAATTACCATCATTGGCCGGCCAGAAAATATATGTTGGCAGTCGCCAGATATTATGGTACGCACTTGATGATAATAATAACCGAAGTGAAGAATATTATTCTGTGGTAGTATTTGATAGTCTCAGGCCAAGACTTTTCAATGCAGAAATAAACACAACGGCAGAAGCCGGTGCCGGCACCTGCACGGCAACCGTGAACTACACGCCTCCTGCATTTTATGATAATGTATCGGTTGGTACCAACAGTCTTACAATAACCATTTCTCCTGATTGGGCTTTTCCAGGTGGTGTTTTCCCGGTTGGTGTTACCACAGTTACCTATACAGTTGAGGATGAAGCTGGTAATTCGATGCAATACAGTTTTCCGGTTACAGTAACTGATACCCAGCCACCACAAATCACCTGTCCCTCAGGTTCACCTTTTAACTTCAACAATGAAACCGGCAAGGGGAGTTATACTATTCCAAATACCAGTTATGATCCACTTGTTTCAGATAATTGTGAAGCATTTCCCCTGAACGATCATAACAATCTATACACTCTCCAGAATGATGTTTTTGATGTGGGAACTCACACCGTAACCTGGACTGCCACGGATGCAGCTGGATTGCAGGCATCCTGCACCATTGTGATCATTGTCAGCGACACGGAAGATCCATCCATGGAATGTCCTCCTCTTGCTGTTGAGCGTGAAGCCGATCCTGATGTTTGCTACTTTGAAATTCCCGGAGGTGAATTCGATCCATATGACCTTACCGACAACCACCAGCTCAACAAAATTACCTATACCATTGATGGTGTTTCAACCGGAACCGATACTTATACTTCACTTTCCGGTTACCAGATGCCGGTTGGTGTTACTACAGTGGTTTGGACATTGTTTGATGTAAGTGGCAGAACCACTTCATGTACAACGACTTTCACCGTAATTGACACCCAACCACCGGTACTCGACCTGATTGAAAGTACTACACGCAATGTTGATCCGGGACAGGATACCTACACCATTGTCACAGGAGATGATTTTGATCCTCCGGTATGGGATAACTGCGGGGTCGCGACGCTAACCTATAATATCAACAATACGGGACCGGTTGGAACCAACAGTTCCACTTCAATTATTGGCGAAGAACTTCCGATTGGTATCAATCAGATTTTCTGGAAAGTATGGGATATCCATGGCCTCACGAGTGAATGTTGCTACAGGGTAACTGTATTGGATAACGATGCACCGGTGGCAGTATGCAACACCGTGACCTTAACGCTCACCACTGACGGAGATTACACACTGACCAACAGTGATTTACTTGCAATAGGTTTGGGTTCTAACGACCCGCAGGGTGGAACTGTTACCTTGACGCTGAGCGAAACGGAATTTGACTGCTCCAATGTGGGTACACTTACTGCCACACTCACAGTAAGAGATCAATATAATAATGAGTCAACCTGCGTGGCTACCTTGGTAATAGAGGATAAAACAGCTCCGGCCACCCTGTGCAAGACGAATGAGATCTTTCTTGATGACCAGGGTGAAGCATTACTTTCAGCAATAAATGTCAACAACGGTTCCACCGATGCATGCGGCATCGGCAGCATTCTGATTTCGAAAACAGAAACCGGAACCTATACTAGTACCTTAATTTATGCCTGCCCTGAGAGTGGATCCGGAAATGTGGTCTATCTCCAGGTAACTGATATTCACGGCAATGTTGGAATTTGCTCAACAACAGTTACCGTAACTGATGATTACGCACCAGCCGCAGTATGCAACCCCATTACTGTGTATCTTGATCCAACCGGCACCTGGACGCTTACAACAACAAACATTAGTGCCATCGCCACCGGATCGGCTGACAACTGTCTTTCGACACTGAACTACCAGGTAACTCCAAACATCTTTGATTGTTCAGATGTGGGATCCAATCCAGTAACCCTCAGAGTAACTGATCCATTTGGCAACTGGGATGAGTGTCACACCACTGTAACAGTATTGGACAATATATACCCTGCTGCTATTTGCCAGAACATTACGGTTCAACTCACAGATGGTTCAGCAAGTATTACAGTGGATGATATTGATAACGGTTCGTTCGATAATTGTGGAATTGATACACGCGAACTGGATATCAATGATTTCACCTGCAGCGATATGGGATCCAATGAAGTAACCCTGACCATAACCGATGTAAATGGATTGATTTCAACCTGTACCGCTACTGTAACCGTAGAAGACAATCAGCCACCTGTAGCACTTTGCAAAGAATTTACACTACAACTCGATGCAACCGGTAATGGAACCCTGTTGCCGGCAAATATTGATAATGGTTCATTCGATCATTGCGATCTCAATCCAACGATGTCAGTAAGCTCTTCTACCTTCACCTGCGCCCATGTGGGTTCACACTCCGTAACGCTTACGGTTACGGATGCTGATGGCAATTCTGCTTCCTGCACTACCACGGTTACTGTGAAAGATGAAGTGCCACCGCAGGTATTATGTAAGGACATAGAAGTTTTCCTTGATGCCAGTGGCCTTGCTACTATTACCTACGCTGATATTGATAATGGCTCAACGGATGCCTGCGGTATTGCTACCAGAACCCTTGACGTCACAGATTTTAACTGCACTAACCTGGGATCGGACAATGTAGTTACCCTGACTGTTAAGGACGTAAATAACAACATTGCAACCTGCACGGCAACTGTTACTGTGACCGATAACATACCGCCTGTTGCTGATTGCACTCCGATTATAATTCAATTGGATGCCGGTGGAAACTATGCATTGACAAGTTCTGATATTATTGGTATCTCTACCAATTCCTATGACAATTGCTCGATTGTCAGCCGGGTTGTATTGCCCTCTTCTTTTACCTGTGCAAATGTTGGCGCTAATGTGGTAACTTTAACAGTAACTGATGATTCGGGTCTCTCAGGAACCTGCACAACAACGGTAACAGTGCAGGACATAACCCCTCCGGTAGCTGATTGTCAGAATATTGAAGTTCAACTTGATATCAATGGGCAGGCCGTAATTACGGCAGGGCAGATTGACAATGGTTCCAGCGATGCCTGCGGTATCAAAACCATGACGCTGACAAAGTATAATTTCAGTTGTGCCGATTTGGGTGGCAACACCGTAACGCTTACGGTTACAGATAACAACAATCTATCCTCTGCCTGTCAGGCTGTGGTAACTGTAGTTGACGAAATTGATCCGGTGATCAGTTGCATCGGATCAGTAACAAGAACCACCAACACCGGGTTGTGCACCTATACTGCATCAGGAACTGAATTCAATCCTACCTTCTACAGCGACAACTGCGAGGTGGTTACTTTGACATACCAGCTTTCAGATGAGACTGTTGCCGGACCTGTGGGGACCAATACCTCTACCACCCTGGATGGAGTTGCATTTAACAAAGGCGTAACCACTGTGGTTTGGACCGCCTACGACAAGTCCGGCAATGATAAAACATGTCAGTTTACAGTTGAGGTGCTCGATCAGGAAAAGCCTTTAGCCAGTTGCAAGACCTATGTGGCACAATTGCAGCGCAACGGCCAGGCATTGGTGGTTCCGGCAAATATTGACAATACCTCCACCGACAACTGTGCCATTACAGTTTACGAGGTTTCTAAAACCGGCAACGTTGGAACATGGACACCCTCAGTTACATTTGATTGTGATGACATTGGAAGCCAAACCGTTTACCTGAAAGTTACGGATGCAGCAGGAAACTGGGCAACCTGCTCAGTAAGCATCACGGTGGAAGACAAACAGGCGCCCACGGTGGATGATCTTAATCCAAGACAAGTTGTTGCTGACAATGATCTTTGCACTTACACGCATGGTGGTGTTTTATGGGATCCAACCGACAACTGCGGAACGGTTTCCACATTGACCTACACACTTACAGGAGCTACCACCGGGACGGGACATACTTTAAACAATGTAGTATTTGATGTCGGGACGACTACAGTTACCTGGACTGCCACAGATGATGCTTCAAATACAGCAATAACTGTATATGAAGTAGTTGTCACCGACGATCAGGATCCGGAATTGGTTACCTGTCCGTCGGACATAGAAAAGACCGTATATAATGCAGGAGACCTGAGCAGGCTGATTGTCGCAGGCGATGGACTTACTGCGCCAACACACAGCGATAACTGCAAAGTAGTTAGCCTTACATGGACAATCACTGGAGCCGGAGTTACTTCACCTACCTACATTACAGGATCGGTATCAAATCCTGACTCAGGTATCACCAATCCATTGAATGACCTTCAACTCTCCTTTAACCTGGGAACGACTATGGTAACCTATACAGTTTACGATGCTGCTGGTCGAATTGCAACCTGTTCATTTGAAGTAATCATTAATGCCCAGGAAAACGATGCAATTATTGTTACAGGTGGTCCGATAACGACCTATGAAGATCAATTGACCGGACCTGCTACTTTTACTGTGGTATTGCCCGCTGCCCCAACAGGTGATGTTTGTATTGATGTGAAGAGCAACGATATCACTGAAGGGAAGGTAAATGATGAAAACAACAGGAGCGGAGCTTCAGAAACGGTAATGATATGTTTCAATGAAACAAACTGGAACACCCCTCAAACTATCTATGTGTTTGGTGTCGATGATTTTGTGGATGATGATGATATACCCTATACGGTTTCTTTAACCATTAATACAACCTACACTGATGTTGGGTCGGGTTACTTCTTTGCCAACCCGGACGATGTGGAGGCCACCAATATTGATAACGATCAGGTGGGCGTTACTGTAACCCCGGTTGACCTCACCACGTCTGAAAGTGGTGGTAATGGCTCATTCACTGTCAGATTGAACAGCGAACCCGTAGGCACCGTAAGTATTACCATGTGGAGTATAGACCTCACCGAAGGAACGTTGCTGGGAGGCATCCAGCCGGTTTCGGTTACCCTTACCTTTAATGCATCCAACTGGGATATTCCGCAACCGGTTACGGTTTACGGAGTGGATGATCCGATTGTGGATGGAACGGTAGGTTACACAATAACCACAACGGCTACCTCTTCCAATGATCCCAAATACCAGGGATTGCCTGTTGATGATGTAATTTTACAAAATGCAGATAATGATACGCCTGGCTACATTGTTACACCACTTACACGGACAACCAGCGAAAGTGGCACAACATCAGATTTTACAGTGAGATTAACCAGCAAACCGGCAACGGATGATGAGGATTTTATTGTCGTGGTGAATATCGTAAGCGGAGACCTGACCGAAGGAAGCGTTTCTGTTGCATCACTAACCTTTACTGCAGCCAACTGGGATATACCTCAACCTGTTACCGTAACCGGCCTCCCGGATGCTCTCGTTGACGGAGATATTACTTACACTGTATTCCTTACTACCGACAGAACGCTGACAACTGATCCTGTTTATAAAGACATTAGTACTCCTGATCCGGACAATGTTACGGTTACTAACCTGGATATCAATGAGGCACAGGTCTCCATCTCAACCGGCCATATTCAGGATGAAGGGCAATCAGGTACAAGTGTAATGACTTTTACGCTCACGCATACCGGTCCGGAAGTGGTTGGCGGCTATACAGTTACCTTCTGGACACTCAACGGCACTGCCCGGACTGACGACAACGATTACGAAGGGAACAGCGGCCAGGTATATTTCCCGCAGGGTACGGTAACCCGGACTATTCAAATTACTATCAACGGAGACACCAAGGTTGAACCGAATGAAACATTTTCGGTCATCTTAAGCTCATTTGTTGAATTGGATGATTATACCAAAACTGTAACAGTAGGCAATGATACCGGCATTGGAACCATACGCAACGACGACAGCGCTGTATTCACAATCAATGATCTGACGATAAATGAAGGCAATACACCCGGTATAACATCATTTACTTTTACGGTTACACTCAGTGAGGATATCGAAGCACCCAATCCGGTGACCATAGATTATATCACGCAGGACGGAACTGCTTTGGTTTCTGACAGTGATTACACTGCAACCGGTGGTACATTGAGCTTCACCGGATTGAAAAATGAAACAAAAACATTTACAGTCACAGTCATTGGTGATGATAAGGTTGAACTGGACGAAGCGTTTACTGTATTATTAAGCAACGTACAATGCAGCGGTCTGCCACCTGAAATCCTGAGTACAATCACGATTGCAAAAGCTACCGGTATCGGAACAATTTTGAATGATGATGCTGCTACAATCAGTATTAATGATGTTACACTTACCGAAGGACATTCTGGTACGAAGCTGTTTACTTTTATGGTTACTATGACAACAACTTCTGATGCAAAGGTATTTGTTGATTTTGAGACTTTGGATGAAACAGCATTGGTTTCGGATAATGATTACTTTTCAACGAATGGCTTCTTAGCGTTTATTCCTGGCGAAACTTCTAAAGAAATTACGGTTGCGGTTGTTGGGGATATCAAGGTTGAGTTGGATGAGACTTTCATTGTTAAACTCGATAATCTTGATAACAACGGAAGGAATATCGGTATAGCAGACAATCTGGGTTTAGGTACAATTCTAAACGATGATGGTGCTTATTTATCCATCAATGACGTGATCCATTCGGAACCTAATCCTGGTTATATGCAGGAATATATTTTCACGGTCACCCATAGCGGAAACAATATTGACGTTCCATTTACTGTTTACTATACCACGGCTGATTTGACAGCAACAGTGGCAGGTGGAGATTATACACCTGTTACAGGAACATTAACATTCTCAGGAGTATCAGGCGAAACCCATACAATTTCTGTGTTTGTCAATGGTGATTTTATTGTTGAACCCACTGAAATCTTTGAAATACTTTTAAGTGAGGATAATTTCAGCGGTAGAAATATCACCTTTAGTGATCCGGTCGGACAAGGTTTCATCACCGATCATGATGTGACTTTTGTAACAATCGCTCCCCTCGATAACGGTTATGAACCTGCCACCGATGGCGGATTTGTTGTTAGTATGCCATTCCCATCTGAAACAGAAACAGTTATAGCATACACAGTATCAGGTACTGCAGGACCAGGAGCAGATTATACTACCCTCACCGGATTTGTGACTATACCAGCAGGACAACTCTCAGCCACCATAACAGTGGAAGTACTTGATGACCTGAATTACGAAGGTCCTGAGAGTGTTATTATTACACTACAAAGCATTGATTCAGGTGAAGACTACATTTTTATTGGATCTCCAAATACTGCCGAAATCACCATTTTCGATAACGACAATATTCAGATTGTCTGTAAGGTAAATAATCCGTTCTATCGGAACAACACTCCGGGATTCTGCGGCTATGAGGTGCAGGGAACTGAATTTGATGCTGAAGTGACCAACTTCGAAATAGGATCAATCGTTAGTATGACCCATGACTTTGGACCTTGCTGTAATGAAACCATGGAAGATAAACTTCTGCCAATAGGAACAACTGTTATTACATGGACAGCCGTAGGAGCGGGTGGAGAAACAGCTACATGTACCACAACAGTGATAGTCACGGATAATGAAGATCCTCAATTTATAAATTGTCCGCAGGGTCAAACCATTACTGTAGCTCTCTTCCCAGGCGATTGCCAGGGTGGAACAACGTGGGGTATTCCGGTTGCGACAGACAATTGTGAAATACAGTCTGTCACAGAAACTTCAGTTGGCGGGCCATACAACGGGCAGGTACTACCTGTGGGAACTTACGAAATAGAATACACGGCAACGGATATTAACAGCAATATAACAACCTGTACATTTACACTTGAAATAATTGATACTGAAGGTCCGGTGATTGTGTGTCCGGGGAATATATTTGTTGAAACTACAAGCATGGGTTGCACCTGGACAGCTCCACATGGAAGCCTGACACCTTTATTGGCTAACAGTAACTGCCCGGCAACAGTATCTTACACTATTACGGGGGAAACAGAAGCAAGCGGATTAAATGATGCCAGCGGAGTAACATTTAATTTGGGTACCAGTTATGTAACATATACAATTACAGATAATAACAATCCTGCCCAAACCTGGAGTTGTGATTTCACGGTTGAAGTACAGGATATACAGGAACCAGCAATGATGTGCCCCGGTTCCATTGAAGAATATGTGACAGTTGGAACCTGTTCGGCAACTATCAATCTGACTTTACCGGTAGCATCTGACATGTGTACTGCAACGCCAACCATTACTTATATGATTTATTACTCTTATAACTATGGGGGGCAGGCTGGTCCATTCCCTGCTTCTCAGCTTGTACAAACTTTCCCGTATGGTTGGAATACGGTTGAATGGTTCGCTCAGGATGAAGCAGGAAACATTCGAAAATGTACGCAAAGTGTTCACATCATGGCTCCCAACCCGGTACTTTATGCCGGAGGTAATAAGTCGGTTTGTGAAACAGAAGGTTCATTCACTTTTTCTGGTGCCATTGCTGAAAATGTAATCAGTTACCAGTGGTCAAGCATGGGTTCGGGCACATTTATCAGTGGACAGGGTACACTTACACCTACCTATCAATTCAGTAATGAAGAAATTAATGCTGGAATGACAGTGATCCAATTAAATGCAACAACATGTGATTACAATATGCAGGATATGATGTTCTTGTATATATGGAAGCAGCCTATCGCCGAAGCTGGTCAGGATGCAACTATATGCGCCGGAGAAGACTTTGTGCTCACAGGCGCAGCAGCCACCAACTATGCCAGTGTTAGCTGGACATCAAGCGGTGATGGAACATTTGACAATGATAATGCGTTGAATCCGTCTTATACGCCGGGGACTGCTGATATTGCAGCAGGCTCGGTAATATTAACATTGACAGTTAATACTGAAAGTGGTTCTGCATGTGTGCCGGCAGTAAGTTCAATGACACTGACGTTCAATGACACAGAACCTCCGGCATTTGTGAACTGCCCCGAGGGACAAACCTTCAC
>CAYQRU010000066.1:0-19787 GCA_964419945.1 uncultured Bacteroidales bacterium
ACTTTCAGTTGTGAAACCCTGTTCTGATATTGTGTTAACCTGAAATCGCCAACAGAAAGAATTTCGTAATGGCTATCATGAATAATGATATCTGCTGACAGGATGTAAATCATGGCTTGTCATTAAGATTTCGGCTTATTTAAAAAAAATTATTGCATCCCAGATATCACATACACTGGTAATTTGCTCATATCTTCTTTTATCGTTGCCTGGGTTGATGTGTACCTAAACCTGCCAGAAAATGACATTTCATGCAAAAGATAACCTGCCGCACCCAAAAGGACAATTCAGGAAGCTTTGATCATTTTGATGTACAACTTGAGGGATATTCTTCTGCTTTAACTTCTTCACTAACTGATGACTTTCTCTCACTTTTCGGTGAACACTCTTGCTGTTAAACCGTTAATAAGTCAAAATTAAAAACTATTTACTACTCCCAATGGAAATTATACTCTTTACCGGAATTGTTAGTTTTATTCTTGGCGCTTCCATTAGTTTTATTTTAGTTTACAGGTATGCCCCGGGTTTGATACTGAAGGAGAATGCAAGCAGATACGATTTTGAAAATACCATACAAAGATTTGAAGCTTCAGTGTTGGAGCATGGCTGGAAAATTCCCTTTATTCATGATTTACAGGCGACCATGCTCAAATTCGGTAAAACAGTGGGCCCGGTGAAAGTTTATGAAATTTGCCATCCCGATCTAGCCGAAAAGATCCTGAATAAAAGCAAGGAACGTATAGTTTCCACCATGATGCCGTGCCGGATAGCCATTTACGAAAAGGCAGACGGACGAGTATATGTGTCGCGGATGAACTCCGGATTAATAGCAAGAATCATGGGCGGCATCATCAATGAAGTGATGCAGCAGGCTTTTAAGGAAAATGAAAAAATGGTGCATGCAATCGCAAGGTAACTGGTTTACGGTTTCGATAGGATAACGAGTGACATCATGCCGGTGCGTGGTGATTTAGTAACAAAAAGATTGTTTAGCCTTTGTACCTGAGCCATTTCCACAATTCGGCATAGTCAACTTTTTTTCCATACATTAATATACCGGTGCGATAAATTTTTGCAGCCATCCATGTTGTGCCAATAAACCCAAGTACCAGCAGCACTGCAGATAAAGCAAGGTCAAAATAAGGAACACCAAAAGGAATCCTGATCATCATGATGACGGGTGAAGTAAGGGGAATAATTGAAAACCAAAAGGCAATAGGACCATTCGGCTCATTGATCACATATTGAGCCATCACAATTGCAATGATCAGCGGGATTGTCACTGGAAACATAAATTGTTGTGAGTCCGTTTCATTGTCCACTGCTCCGCCAATGGCTGCAAACAATGCTGCATAAAGCAAATAGCCGCCAAGAAAATAAAAAAGGAATGAAAAAACGATCGCCCCGAAGTTGATTGAACGTATTCCTTCAGCAACCTGAGCCATTACAGAATCGTCAAGCTGTAATACATCCTCACCAGGTTGGACAGATCCGGCTATACGGGTATCCGTGATAATGTTTTTCTCTGTTTCGGAAGCTTTGAATTTGGTTGGGAAGGCAGCCTGGAATCCAATTACAATCACAAGCGTCAGCAACACCCATAATAAAAATTGAGTAAGACCCACCATTCCAATACCAATAATTTTACCCATCATCAATTGAAATGGCTTTACAGATGAAACGATTACTTCCACAATCCGGCTTGTTTTTTCCTCGATCACACCTCTTAATACCTGTGTTCCGAACATAAATACAAACATATAAATCAGGAAAGCCGACACAAATCCAAGAATAGTCGCCACTTCTGAAAACTTTTTCTCTTCTTTTCCACCCTCATGAAGCTTAATGGTCATAAGGTTGACAGTACTTTTAATCGAGCGCATAATGTCAGGATCCACTCCGGATGCAGCAAGTTTCAGGCTCTCGACTTCACGACGCATACTGTTGTTTATATGTGATTTCATGATCAGGGTGGGTTGTTTGTCAAAATACAGGACCGCTGAAGAAGGTACGCTTAACTCGGTCAAAGGAATATACAGGAGGGCGTCGTCGCCACTTCGCGGAAAAAGAACCTTTGCCTGTTCAATCTCCAGATCAAGAGGTTTGAAAATGAGTTGCTTTGTGTTCTCAAAGCGATGCGAAAACAATCCCGTTTCATCTACCACCTGGATAGTTTTTACCTCCCCACCAATTTGAGATAAATATGCCGGAACAATAAACAGTGCAGCCATCAGTATAGGACCAAGGATGGTCATGACAATAAATGACTTCTTACGTACCCGGGTCAGATACTCTCTTTGAATAATCAGTAATATTTTATTCATAACTGATGATTTAAAAGTTGTTGGCAATCTGGTTTCTGGTCACAGGTCCTGAAGCTTCATTCACTTTCCTGATAAAAATATCGTTCATCGAAGGAAGAATTTCGCGGTATTCATGAATCTCAACATGTTGTATAAGGTTCTGCAGCAATTCGTTGGGATTGGTATTTTGCGGTACCTGTATCCTGTATCGTTTCAATCCCTCTTCTTCAGATTGTTCTGTTACATTGAATCCGGATCGCAAAACGTGATGAATGTCTCCATTCAGTGAATTGCACAGCACTTCATACACATTTCCTTTATATTGCTGCTTGATTTCTTTTACGCTTCCATCAAGGATTTTCTCTGACTTATTGATCAGGGCAATATCGTCGCAAAGCTCTTCTACTGAAGCCATGTTGTGTGTACTAAAAATAATAGTCGCTCCTTCAGCCCTTGACCGCAGAATTTCTTCTTTTAAAATATTGACATTAATAGGATCGAAGCCGCTGAAAGGCTCATCGAAAATCAACAGGCGGGGTTCATGAATTACAGTAACGATAAACTGTACTTTTTGCTGCATTCCTTTTGAAAGTTCTTCCACTTTTTTATCCCACCATGCCTGTATGTCCATTCTCTTAAACCATTTTTTAAGGCGCAATGTAGCCTCATGCCGGCTGAGCCCTTTTAATTGGGCAAGGTATAAGGCTTGTTCTCCCACTTTCATCTTCTTGTACAGCCCTCGTTCCTCAGGAAGATATCCAATTTGCCCGGTGTGTTTAGGAACAAGTTTTTCGCCGGCAAAATAAAGTTCACCTTCGTCAGGGGCAGTAATCTGGTTGATGATTCTGATGAGTGTGGTTTTTCCGGCTCCATTGGGTCCAAGCAACCCAAAAATACTTTGTTCGCGAACGTCGATGCTTACTTTGTTCAATGCCAAATGATTGGCATATTGCTTAACGACATTCCGGGCAGTAAACAATTCCATGGGTCATGATTTTATGATGCCATCCCGTGGTTAGCGGGATTCTTTATGATAGTCAATAAATGCTCTTGATTAATTTGTTTGTATCCTTCTGATGAAAGTTTTATGTTCCAACGTTCGAAATTTCAGATAATAATACTCTGATTATTGAAAGTATTCCTTCATGCGCTCATAAAAGTTTTTTTCTTTCCCGGACAGATTTGGTTGAAAATTAGGCGACTCCTTAAGTTTTTCCAATACTTCCCGTTCTGATTTTGAAAGTATTTCCGGAGTCCATACATTGATGTTGACCAGCAAGTCGCCTCGTCCGTAATTGTCCACTGAGGGTAATCCCTTCCCTTTCAACCGCAACACTCTCCCTGATTGGGTTCCAGGTTCAATCCTGATACGGGCACGTCCTTCTAATGTTGGTACTTCGAGGCTGACGCCCATAGCTGCATCCGGAAAACTGATATAGTGTTCGTAAAGCAGGTTGTTGCCATCACGAACCAAATGAGGATGTTTTTGTTCCTCGATCAGGATAATTAAGTCGCCGGGAACGCCTCCTCTTGCTGCAGAGTTTCCTTTTCCGCTCATTGACAGTTGCATACCTTCGGCGACACCTGCAGGAATGTTAATGCTGATTACTTCTTCTCCTTTAACAATCCCATTACCTGCACAGGCCGGACATTTATCGCTGATTATACGTCCTTCTCCCCCGCAGGCCGGGCAAGTACTGGTAGTTTGCATTTGCCCTAAAAAAGTACTGGTAACGCGTGTCACCTGACCCGAACCATGGCATGAAGAGCATGTGTTGTATGATCCACCACCCCGTGCTCCGCTTCCGTTGCATTGTGTACAAGTAATATACTTCTGAACTTTTAACTTTTTTTCGACTCCTTTGGCAATTTCTTCAAGGCTCAGTTTAACTTTTACGCGAAGGTTCGTACCCCGGTTTACTCTGCGATGTTGCGATTGCCTGCCTCCGAAACCACCAAATCCGCCAAATCCAAAAGCATTTTCAAAAATATCGCCGAACTGGCTGAATATATCTTCCATGCTCATACCCCCACCGCTGAATCCACCACCTCCCATATTTTTTAATCCATCATGTCCGAAACGATCGTATTTTGAACGTTTTTCAGTATTACTCAATACTTCATATGCTTCGGCAGCTTCTTTGAATTTTTCTTCTGCCTCCTTATTTCCTGGATTTTTATCGGGATGGTATTTCAATGCACACTGACGGTAAGCTTTCTTTATTGTTGCTTCGTCAGCGTTGCGATCAACGCCCAACACTGTATAGTAGTCTCTTTTAGCCACAGTTTATAAACGGATTATATTTGATCTTACCAGTTTGTTTGAAAAATGAAGGTACCGAACAATATATTTCATTACGATCCTACCACTACTTTTGCAAAGCGAATTACTTTACCCTGCAGCATATATCCTTTCTGAACGACATCAATGATTTTCTCTTTACGCACTGAATCTTCAACCGGAATATGACTGATTGCTTCATGGTAATCGGTATTGAATGCTTCATTCATTGCCTTGATTTCTTCAAGTCCTTTTTGTGAAAGGATTTTTAACAGTTTGTTGTAAATGAGCAAAATTCCTTCGGTAAAAGGATTGTTAGAGCCGGCATGACTGATGTTTTGCAATGCCCGTTCAAAGTCGTCGAGCACCGGAAGTAAATCAACAATAACTTCTTCTGAAGCGGTTTTGCTCATTTCGATTTTTTCTTTGATCGTACGCTTGCGGTAATTGTCGAATTCGGCATGAAGCCTCAGGTTGGTATCTTTCAATTCATCAATTTGTTTTCTCAATTTAAGTTCCAACTCATTGGCTGCTTCCTCTCCGGCTTTTTTTTGTTCTTCTGCAACAGGTTCAGCCGAAGATGCTTTTACTTCTTCCTGTTGCAGTTTGTCGGCATTTTTTTCCGGCATTTCTTTTTCGGTAATTTTTGATTTTTTTCTGATCATATCTATGTAAATTTTTGTTTTCTCTAATCTGAGTGGTCATTGTGAGTAAATAAAAAACCTGCCACGATTTTGTGGCAGTTCCTTGGTTTTAATCAAATCGCCTGCCACTCAATACTCTCCGACAAAATGTCATAAAAAGACTTTTTTGTTGATTTCTTCACAACCGGGATGCTTTTAAATACGGTCATTAGGTCTTACACACGGTAAATTTCGGCTCCTAACTTTCTGAGCCTTTCATCTATATTCTCATAGCCTCGATCAATCTGATCAATATTGTCAATGATGCTTGTTCCTTTGGCCGACAAGGCTGCAATAAGCAAAGCCACCCCTGCCCTGATGTCTGGTGAAGCCATTCGCACAGCTCTTAAAGGGTGCTGGCGATTCAGTCCAATAACGGTAGCCCGGTGAGGGTCGCAAAGAATGATCTGTGCACCCATATCTATCAGTTTATCAACAAAAAACAAACGGCTTTCAAACATTTTCTGATGAATCAGCACGGTACCCCGGGCCTGTGTAGCCGTAACAAGGGCAATGCTTATCAGATCGGGCGTAAAGCCCGGCCAGGGTGCATCGGAGATGGTCATGATCGAGCCATCCATAAATGTTTCAACCTCATAATGATCATGTGGTGGAATATGTAAATTCCGCCCGTGTAATTCCATTTTAATACCAAGTCGTTTGAAAACTTCCGGAATAATACCTAAATCCTGATAATCAATATTTTTTATTACTATGTCTGATTGGGTCATCGCTGCCAATCCAATGAAACTTCCTATTTCAATCATATCGGGCTGCATGGTATGCGTGCAGCCCTTCAGGGCTTCCACTCCATGAATGGTAAGCAGATTGGATCCTACTCCGCTGATGCTGGCACCCATGGAGTTAAGCATGCGGCACAGTTGTGTAATATAAGGCTCACAGGCAGCATTGAATATGGTAGTTTTCCCGCTGGCCATCACAGCTGCCATGATAATATTTGCAGTTCCGGTTACAGATGCTTCATCCAGCAACATGTATGAACCTTTTAATTTATATGCATCAACATGGTACACCTTAAGATCGGGATCGTAATTAAATTTTGCACCCAGAGTCTGAAAGCCAAGAAAATGCGTGTCGAGCCTCCTTCGGCCAATTTTGTCTCCTCCGGGTTGAGGGATGTAAGCTTTACCAAAACGAGCCAGCAAGGGCCCCATGATCATTACTGATCCTCGGATGCTTGCAGCATATTTTCTGAATTCCTTGTCCTTCAGCATTTCGATATTTACATTGTCGGCCTGGAATGTATATGTATGAGAGTCTTGTTTTTCAACCGTGACACCTAAGCCCCTAAGAACCCCGATCAGTTTGTTCACATCGAGGATATCGGGAATATTGTGAATGGTTACTTTTTCAGGGGTTAGCAGAACGGCACATAAAATCTGCAATGCTTCATTTTTAGCTCCTTGTGGTATTATTTCCCCTTTTAAGTTACGACCACCTTTGATTTCAAATGAACTCATCAGTTATGTTGTTTTTTCCTACCTCTGTTTTTCGATTGTGACTTGCCGTTAAATTTCTTTTTGCGTTGTCGGGCCAGAATATCGTTAGTATCGGTAAGCCGGGCTGTGTCACTAAGTTTAAGTCTTGATTTTGAAAGGCTTGAAAGATGATCTGCAATAATATCATCTGTTACGGAATCGCGGTTCCAGCTCAGATAAGATTTCTTGAGATGGTTGGCAATGGCTTTGGTAAGGACTTCTTTCTCAGGTCCATCTTCAATTTCGACCACTTTTTCTATGATCCTTATAATATTTTTCCCGTAGTGCCTGAGAGCGATGTTTTCCTGTGTATAAGGCATCGGAGTGGGTTTTTGTTCGAGCAGTTCTCTCGAGGGCTTGGGAAATGGCGAATCTACATCTAATTGAAAATCGGTAATAATATGGAGGTGGTCCCAAAGTTTTTGCCGTGCATCGGGCGTGTCTTTTATTTCGGGATGCAAAATTCCCATAATCTGCACAAGGGTCCTGGCCATACGGCTTCGCTTTTCACGGTCTGCTTCTGTAAGAAGATAAACAGCCATTTTTTGAACGTTCCTGCCATATTCAGGTACGATTAGTTTTGATCGTTGAGTATTATATTCCATAAAAAGGTTATTGTATTATAAAAAGGAATAGTGTATGCGCTAACGAGGGTGGTTGTTTTGGACAGTGGCATACATGTAACCGGCAGCAAAGTTAAGAAATCTCTTTGAATTCAAACAAATACCGTTTTGTAACACCGATGGCGCAGATTTAACAATCATGGTGATGGCAACTTTTCTCTTTGGTTTGACTAAAAGAACCATGTTTCAACCGGATTTTTGTTTCCATTTCCTGAAATTGAAAGCAGCAGTGTCAGCAAAATCATGATATATAAGCAAACAAATAATAGAATCCTGCAGCCATGATTAGTGCCGGAAGAAGATTCAACACCTGTATTTTCTTTATTTCCAGGATATTTAATCCCATTCCTATGAGAATAATTCCTCCTGCAGCAGTAACTTCCTGAATCAGGGATTCGGAAAGAATTTCCTGTAAAGAAGCAGCAAACAACGTTATACTTCCCTGGTAAATCAACAGTGGGATAGCAGAAAACATAACTCCAATGCCCATTGCGGCAGTCAATGCTATTGAGGAGAAGCCATCCATTACCGATTTGGCCATGATTAAATCCGGATTCTCATTCATTCCTTCTTCCAGAGCGCCCAGCACAGTCAGGCTACCCATACAAAACAACAGAAACGCCGTAACAAGTCCCTCGGTAAATCGGCTATGGCTGATGTTTAGAAATATTTTCAATTTCTCTCCTCCCCTGTTCAATATTTCGTGGAGATTGATTAATTGTCCTATCACAGATCCGGAAACCATTGACAGGATGAGTACTACCCAGTTTTGAGACCGAAAAGCCATAGCTATGCCAAAGAATACTGTTACCAAACCAATACTCTGAAATACAATTGTTTTAATTTTTTCCGGTAATCGCTTTTTTAACAATAATCCTATGGTACTACCTGCAACAATAGCGGCGACATTGGTTAAAGTTCCTATCATACCTGACCAGGTTTACAACTTGTTTATCACTATCTTGACCTGCTTTATCAGTACTTTGTCCGTGTTATTTAATCTGGTAGCATACATCTTCAGCACATAAACTCCCGGTTCCTGAAATACTGATTCATCTACCTCGATGATACGACGACCTGAGAGTAATTGACCATCAAAAATATCAGCCAGTTTCCTTCCAGGCAAATCTGTTACACTGATATTTACATCTGACATCCAGGGAATAGATATATCTGCAAAGAAATTGCCATTTGAGGGATTGGGATAAATGCTGATTAAGTCAACTGGTTCTTCTGTGGGATTTTTTGTGTCGCCGTTAAGTATCACTTCTGCTTTTTTGGCGTTCAGATTAGCCGCAATTACTTCTCCCCATTGCAATGTGTTTTGATTGCCATTAAATTTCAAAATATTTAATTTCCCCGCCGGTATCGGCCTGTTGTCATAACTGAAAATTATTACCCGCAATTGATCATCAATGATATTGCTTACATACTCAAATCCCTCTAATAATGGGGTTGTCTGAACCAATTGAAGACCTTTGATGTCAAACTGCAAGCCAGCAATGGTTCCATCGCTTTCAATAAACAATCCTTCGTTTTTCATTTGCATGAGAACCGGTTGTGATTTCATTCCGGTAACCTGGTTCTTGTTCCCACCCAGAATAATATTTACGATTCCAACGGCATCCAGCACATTGACTTTTCCGTCGGCATTTATATCGGCATTTTCAAAGCAAAATGGTGATGGATTTAATCCGACAACATAATTTACAACCGAAACCAAATCCAAAATATTTACAATTCCATCGCAATTCGCGTCGCCTTGAATCAACAGGTTTTCCTCCCCCTGAATAAGAATATCGTCCAATCCCCATCCATTGATGCTGTAGCTATTGATGCCGTGGGCCCTGAACCTCACCTGAAATTTTTTTCCCTCCATACCCGTGAGTGGCTGATCAACTCTTGCATACTCTACGTTGCTACTCCCCAATCCGTCGTTGGTAAAATTTTCAAGTAATACCCAGATGGTATCACTAATTGCTTTGAATTCAACAGACATTTGCTCAATGTTGTTATTGTTATAATTGTTGATAAACAAGAGATAATTCATCTTGATATCCAACATGCCCACAGCATTTATTACCGGACTTGTCAGCGAATATGAATAGTTATTCACCGTCGGATCCCACGAAAAGAAAGCATTAGGTGTTCCACTTACTGATGAGGGTGGAGAATAAGAAACTCCGGTGTTCCAATTTCCCTGGCCCTGGGGATAAGACCAGCAATTTACGGAAGCTCCGTCAAAAGCTTCATTAAATGGTAGTGTATACGCATCACACAAGGTCATAAAGTTTTTTGGAGCGCTCCAGGCGCTGTATTCATTGCTCCCGCAATAGGCACGGACATAAAAACTGTAAAAAGAGGAAGCCGTCAAATTATTGATTGTAACAACATTTTCGTTGAGATTTTCCAGGAGGATGCCCTGAGTGTTCGGATCAAATCCCACCGAACCATAGGCCAGATCCCAAAGTAACTCAGTGCCTCCAGGATTCCATTGCAACAAGGCTGAATTTGCTGTAATATTTGATACGTTAAGACCATGAGGCGGCTGACAGGATCCCATCATAGGGAATGTAATGTAATCTACCCAGGCACAATCACTTCCGGTTGACACTGATCCGTCTTTCATATACTCCCATTTGAAAACATTAATTCCGGGTAACACTACGTAAGCTACTCGTTCCCACGGCACTGTTCCTGACCACTGTCCTTTTAGGACACCATTAACAAAGAATTTCAGATAATCATAATTGGCTTCTGAAGAAACCTTCCTGTAAAATGATATGGAATCTCCCATAAGCACTTCGCCTTCAAGGAGCATAACGGAAAATTGATTATGTGTAATCGTTCCTGATTTAGCACAGTATTCACCTTCCCAGGCGCCGGTATTTTCAACGACCCATGGCAAATTTCCAAAAAACTGCCAGGGAAAGGAGGCAAAAGATCCGCTTTCATAATCCTCAAATAATATGCTGGTGATAATAACAAACGGACATGTATTTATGTATTCGTTGTGACCACTAATATGGGCGACGAGCGTTACGACATCACCTACATTCAGACTGGATGAAGCTGTTATATTAAATGTTGCAAACTGAACATCGCCAGCCATCAATGCTTGTATAGAAGCCTGTCCCTGATTAATAATAATATTAGGATCAATGGTTGTTAATAAGATTTCAATGTCATTTACCAGGGCTCCGCCCAGGTTTTTAAACTGAATGGAGATATCTGTGGTTTCTCCCGGATCCAGAACTCCATTGTTTCCGTCCTGTATAAGTACTACTACAGGTTTTACCAATGGAGCATAGGCTGAAAGCACCAACTCACGCGACCAGGAATTATCTGAAGAAGTAATGAGTAAATGGAAGTTGAGAAGATGATTGTCGGGAACCTGTTTCGAGACCAGAAACGAAAAAGCATCAGCGAATACCAGAGAATCACCTGGGTGAATGATTTCAACCTGGTATGTGCTATCCAGCAGTGTGATGTATGGATCATTGATGTTGAGCGACATGTGGGCATTCATTATGGGCAAAGGTTCCATACTTTCTATGAAAATATCGAGTGTGGCTATTTCTCCAAATTCTATGATACTGTCGTTGCCCGAATGAACCATGCAATCTATCATCAGGCCAACAGTGTTTAGCATGAGGGATTTCGTGGCAAATACATCGTTATTATCAACCGCCATAAACGTTAACATACGGTTTTCATAGATTCTTGTTGGGATTCCGTGTAAAATACCATTAGTACTCAAGCTGAGTTCCGGCACAAAATGTGGCGCTTCGAATTTTACTTTTTTATTGGGTTGAATTTCAGGTGCCCCGGTGAACGACAGAAATTGATACGCGCGGTAATCCCCATTGGACAAGCCTCCGATCCAGGCTGTTCCGATTGGATACACCATATTGCCATAGTAATATTCTATATCGCCGTTTGGATAAAGTTTTACAGCAAAATTGAGCTCTGTTGCCGTGTTCTCATTGATGGATGCCTTCCAGCGGAAGGTGGCGGAATGTTCGTCTCCTTCGTACCAAAGCCCCTGTCCTGAATAAAGTCTTAAGTTGAAGTTATACGGTGCAATGACTTTATATGCTTTGAATTGTATCAGACTTTCATGGGTATAGGGATACGGATAATTTTGTTTGTCGAACAGGATCACCCCATTTACATGTATATAAACTGTGTCAAACGATTTACCAAAATAAGGAAATGAAAAATCAAGCTTCCTCGTGGCATAGCCCGAAGTGTTGTTGGTGGGCACAAGCTGTTCGGCCGAAACATTTGGAAACGATTGATTCACTGATGATTCTTCGTAGTCCATTTTCAGGAACCAATGGTATGGCTCCGAACCTCCTTCAGCCTCCAATTGGTGTGAGTAAGGTTCATAAAACTTCGCACCGGGAAGAGAATCAGTAGTAACAGACACCGGTTGATAATTTACTGCTGCGTCGATCCAAAGTGTAGTAATTCCGTTTTCAACGATTGGAGCAGGAGTATTGGGACATACGATTTCATTTACACCATTTGTGTAATCCATTAAAGAATATGCCAATACGGTTCCTGTGCCTTCGTTTGAAGGATCTTTTTCATACACCCGGAAAAAGTATCTTGCTATCTGTCCACCAGGTATATACCCCAACAAAGAGGTGATATCTAATCCAAATTCTATGGTTTTTGCTTCTTCAGTATATTCTCCCTGCATGGGACGGTGTGCTCCCTGGTAGTTAATGACCGGAAAATCAGTTTCAATCTCCGGTTCCATGGCCAGTGGATTGAGTGATATACCTGCAGTTACTCTTAGTTTCTCGCGGGAATCATGTTTCAGGGTAACCTTCATGGTAAGTTGAGGTTCGGAGCTCAGTTTTGGTTTTAATACATTTACAGTATTGTTCCAGATTCCACCTGATCCATATGGTTCAGCCAGTGTCTTATACATGACATAGGCAAAACCACCATCGCCCCAATTGGGTACGCCGCCATAACTATTCACAATGATAAGTCCACCAATCTCCCAATCACGCAGATCAACCAAGCCATCTCCATTGATATCAACATGATTGGTGTACTGACCGTCGCTATTATAATCCCACCGGATAAGATCATTATATCCCACCACCGTAAGCGCATGACTGAAACTTGACCATTGAACCACCACTTTCTTTCCGGCATCCGGTGTGCCTGGAGGTAATGTTTGCAGCGGTGGATGATTCGCAAAAAAATTAGCCAATCCGCCATAAGGACTATTTTCTAGATGGTCGTTCAAATAGTGTTTAAGAATCTGTAAGCCTTCCACAGTTCCAACATGAATGGAATAAGCATCGTAAATCCTGTTTTTCATGGCTTTATAATAGTTTCCGTATCCTGTCATCCAACGAATTCCGTCCCCGGCCGACATGCCTCCGTAAGTTGGAACATCAGGGGTCCCGATATGCTTTAATAAATCAGCAGTATGAAAATAGCTGGCACCATACCAGCCGTTTCCTCCGTTTGCCCAGTTCCACGCAAAATGGGTAGGATATTGATTAGCAGCAACATTTCCCGGCAAATTTCTGACACGATTTACTTCATACGTGTAGTTATAACCAATAAATGCTGCCTGCCCACATGAAAGTCCCGCCTGATTATAGGCACCACGAAAAAAGGGATGCAATGAATTATTAACAACCGTTGGTAACAGTGGAGCATTAGGACCTGAATAAATTTCCGGTACCGGGAGTGGTGGCAAGGCATTCAAAGGTATTAATTCTTCAATCGCAATTTGAGGCAGCTCTTGTTTCTGGTCGCCGGGATATGGTTCCTGCGACAAAAGATTGGGTGTGTAATATGATGAAGCTATAAGAATTATGAGTGTAATGGGAAGAACTTTGATTTTCATGATATAAAATTAATGGCTAATGATTATTTTTTTTGTTGTAAATTCGTTCTTTCCAAGAAGTTGAATAAGGTATATGCCGTTTGAAAAGCGTGACACGTCCAGAGAAGCCGGACGGGAATTTTGCCACCCAGTAAATTGCTTTTCGAACACTTTTGTTCCATTGGCATTGAAAATCCTAATCCAAATTTCCTGTTCTTCCGAATTATCTGTTTTGATGATAAGCCTATCGTTTGCTGGATTGGGATAAATACTTATTACAGATTTCGCAGGCACAGGAATGCCGCTGCAAAGATCCACAGTAATATAATTTTCAATGTAAAGTGAGTCGGCCGTATTTTCATCATGAACAACAAGTTTAACAGACCATGTCCCTGGGATTCCGTAATGCACCACAGGGCTGAAATGGGTTGAGAATGCAGGTGTTCCACCCTGAAATTCCCATAATACATTTTTGATATTACCTTTGCATTTCAATTGAAATGCAACAGATTCTCCATTACATATTAGATGTGTGTCGGATGTGAAATTCGCAGACAGCACATCTGTATCAAATCCAAAAAACCTGAGATATTCTTTCATCAGTAAACTTGGAATGGTATCTTCGGGATTTTGATGTAAGCCATTGAATTTGAATGATGAACCAATGGTTTTGTACACCTGGGACTCATACAAAATGGAATAATGGTATGAGGTTGGCACATTGGTGAAAAGTACTGTTGCTGCCGGATCCATTGGTTCCAAGTTATCCATGCGGATAGAGAAACCCTTGTATTTGAAATTGAAGTTTGAAGCGATGGAGTTTGGATTGCCTGCAAGAGAATCAATACCAGCAGCCCATCCCTGAGCCTTACCCTCAATCATAAATAAATTATGAATCGGTCTGCGCGGGTCTCCCTTCCATGTGGAGCCGCCTTCCATGTAAATGCTGCCACCGTTTTGCAGAAAAGCAACCAGTTTTTCACTATCCTCAAACGTCAGAATATAACGGTTTGGATATCTGCCCAGGCATAGCATCATTAATGAATATCCGGAAGGTAAGAGGGATAGTGTGTTTATGGTATTACTGATAAAACCTTGGTTTTCAATTACTTTTTTTATAGATGGCGCAGAGCTGTTGTCCGGATCAAGATTTATTATCAATATTCTTTTTCCTCCAACCACAAAGGAAAAATCATGGTTTTTTACCGGAATATTGTCCGCTGAAATTGAAAGCGTCAGTTTTCCTTCATATCCTTCGGGTGCGTTATGGTGAATTCCAATTTGAAATTCGAGCGTGGCATTGCTGTTATGATTTAAAACCTGTAATTCTTTGTCCAATGGCGGTAGCAGGATGAAAAACGGGTCCTGACTGCCAATTACAACACTTATATTATGTTCTGGTATATTTCCCAGGTTTGATATGTTTGCCTTCAGGTCATAATATTGCCCGGCTAAAACTGTGTTTTCAGGATTTCCGTTCAGCAAAATATGAGATATTTCAAGTTGTGTTCTTTTGACGTTAAAATTGGAAACTTTCTTTTTTGACAAGCCATCCCAATCAAGGTTTCCTTCTATTTTGACAAGATGATTATCAGGAGCCTGGGGATCGCAATAGAATTTTATGCTTTCTGTAAACTCTTTGACTTGACCCGGGCTGAAATTTCCTGCGTCCAGACAAGATTGAGTCCAGTTTATTAATGGGTCGCCAGGCGATTCAAAACAAATATGCAGTCCGCTAACAGGGAAAGCTGAAATATTTTTTATCAAAACATCCAGATTTGTCAAATTTCCAGGTATTATAGGGCCACCAAATGGCGAATATTCCAACATAAGCGCATCGGTCAACTGAAATTTTTTGGTTGCTGAAATCCAGCGATTATCTTCAACATTAACACTTATCTCATAAATCATTCCCAATTTCTTTTCCTGATAACTCAGTAAGCCTTCGGAACTGATACAAAGATCTTCCGGAAGTTTCACCGGTGTGAATCCTGTTGCACGATTTGATTCTAATTCCTGTATTCCGGAAATGGGAGAAATCATGAAATTCTTCCTGTCGCCATTGGAAATACCAGCCATCCAGATACAATGCTGCCCAAAGGAAAAAGCCTCATAATGAAATTCAATCCGGCCATCGGCATGCAATAAAGCGCTAAAGCTATGAGGTGTCTGATAAGATCCTGTTTCAAGTGTTAAGTCCCAGTTGATTCTGATATGACTGCTGCCGGTTTCAAACCAGATAGTATCGTAATTCAAGGTATTCTGCCTGAGATCGAAAGCGATAAACGGAGCGATGCATTTAAAATTGGTAAGCATCACCGACGGGAACAACCAGTAAGGATATGGAAACGGCTCATTACCAAACATGATGAAACCGTTCGGATAAACAGTAATCTGCTGATAAGCTGTATCATAATAAGGAAATGAAAATTCCAGATTTTTCGTCACCCATTGGTTCCAACCCGGAAATACTTTTTCTGTATGTAAAGTCTTCACAGGTGGGGTATAGGATACAACGTGTTCATTGTAGGTTTTATGCAATGTCCAACGGTAAGGCGGTAAACCGCCTCCCGCCTGCATTTGGACAAAAAGGCTGCCATTTGCAACAACAGGCAGCTCGTTATTCAAAATGGCAACAGCATCATGGTTTACTACCGCATTCACACCGAGCAATGTTATACCATTATTAATAAGGAGTGTACTAGTTTCCGGACAATGATGTTCCACGGGTTCAGAACCGGTATAATCAATGATTGAATAAGAGATTATTTCACCACTGTGTTCGCTGTCAGGATCATACTCGGTAATTTGTAAAAAAAATCTGCCTGTTTCACCGTTTTCCAAGTGCTTGAGCAAGGGTGTAATATCAAGTCCGAATTCTATTGTTTTGTCTTCTTCCCCGTTTCCTCCCTGCATGAACAAACATCCACCCTGAAAATCAAAGATTGGAAAATCGAGGGTGAATTCTGGAAATTCGGCAATTGGATTTACTGAAACACCTGTCTGTACTTTGATCATATTCCGGCAGGTATGCTTCAGCGTTATTTTTGCCGTCAGCAATGGGTAATAGTCCGATTTGACATCCAGTACATGCATGGAATAATTCCATATTCCTCCTTCCAGGACATAATCTGCCAGTGTTTTATACATCATATAGCAAAAGCCCTGGTCTGCCCAACCGCTGCCGTAACTGTTTGCAAAAATTAATCCTCCTAATTCCCAATCACGCATATCAACAATTCCATCTCCATTTGTATCAAGATGATTGGTGTAGATACCATCATTATTGTAATCCCAGCGTATGGAATCGTTGTAACCTACCACGGTCATGGCATGTGTAGGTTCGCCGTTCCATCTTGCTATCACCCATTTCCCAGCTTCCGGGGTTCCATCCGGCAGAATTGAAAGGTTCCAGGGTGCATTGGCATAAAAGCTGGCCACTCCGCCAGTTTCCGATCCCTGCAGGTGATTATGGAGCCAGTGTTTCAGGGTAAAAAGTCCTTCGGGTGTTCCAACATCAATTTTATACACACCATTGATGCGATGATGCATCCCCTGGTAATAGTTCTGATAGCCACTCATCCATCTTGAACCACCTCCGTAATCTATCCCCCCATAAACGTCAACTGTGGGTGAACCATTGGACCTTAGAATTTCAAAACTGTGAAAATAACTTGAACCGGAGTATCCATAACCCCCGTTAGAAAAATTCCAGACATAATGTGTTGGAAATTGGTTTTCAGGTATATTGGCAGGCAGATCGCGTGACCGGTTGATTTCATAAGTGAAGTTATACGCTACTCCGGCTGCCTGGCCGCACGATGGCCATTGCTGCTGCGTAAAAATCGGTCTGAAATAGGGAAGTTGTGCATTGTTAAGTTGTGATGGCAGCTCAGGAAGATATTCCAGTGACTTGTATGAATTGATGGAAAGCGATGGAAGACTGCTCAGCCATATTGAATCTTCTTTTGATAATATGATTTCCTGATGTCCCCAGAACTGGCTGTTACCAGCAAATGATAATGTATTCACGCTTTGGCTGAAAATCGTCTCAGCACTGCAAAACAAAAGAATACAAAATATTGATGTCTTCATAATTTTCATAATTATTCTGCGGATTAACCAGTTCGCACTAAAGCTGAAAGACTCATCCCTTAATAAAGGATGATTTTTCTTGTGACGATGCTTTCCTTTAAATATAATTGCAGATAATATAAACCCCTGCTTAAGCAACTCGTATTAATCTGATCTGAGAACTGGCCAGATAAATTATTGAAACTGTTTGTATAAACTACTTGTCCCCGAGGATTCATCAGGGCAAAGGAAAACTCTCCGACATATTCTTTTACGTTGATATTCAGCAAAGAACCTGCAGGATTTGGGTAAGCTGTAATTTCTATTCCGTTGTCCTGATTTCCGACAAACGTACATGCATCAAATGCAACTCTTATAGAAGCCTGGTTCACACATCCATAAACATCTGTCACGGTCACTGTGAAAATCTTTGCCCCGATTCCTATTCCGGTCGAATCAACCATTATATAAGGCGTATTAAGATTTTCCGGCATCCAAAAATAACTAACACCACCCGGAATGGATGCATCGAGCAATAAGGTAAAGTTTGCACATAGCGTGGTGTCGTTTCCAAAATTAAAATGTGAGTTTTGATTCATTGTAATGTTTGCCTCTCCAACTGCAGTATTTTCGTCATCACTTACCATGATAGTGTAAGTTGTAGAGATTGAAGGCATCACAACCGGATTCTCAATTTCAGGATTATTCATGCCTGAAACCGGCGACCACTGGTATGAATAATTTCCTGTTCCTCCTGTCGCGTTGGCATAAAGTTGTGCCGAATGTCCTTCGCAAACAGAATCCTGGCTCAGGGAAGGAAATACTGCCAGAGGGCCCAAACAACGAATTTTTGCCACCCAGCCAGGTTTTCCGGAACCATCTCCCGAAACAAACCTGAACGTAAGGGCGCCCGAAGAATCTGTTGAAATGATTGTTCCCGGGCTGTTATCACCATGAAAAGGACTTCCCGGAAACGTGGCGGTACTGGTGTCGGTTCCGTTAAAAATATAAAGTAATCCAAGGTCTGCATCTGTCTCAAACTCCACAAAATCAAACCTGAGCTTATACCCACTGACAAATGGAAAAAATGTTGTAACGATATCCTCGTAACTTTCATAATTGTTGTCTGGTCCACCTGAATCGTAAAAAAATCCGTCATTCACCGAAAAAGACGTGTCGGTCATCTGAATTTCAGTTTTTCCTGTCGTAAAAGACCATGTGGGGCAATTTTCAGCAAATCCGGCACTATTGCGGGGTTTAACTTTCCAGAAATACGTTGTGTTGGGATCCAGCTCCGGTGTAAATGATGCTGTGTGAATGGTGGATATAAACGGAGGATTGATTGTTTTTCCAATGAAGATGTCAAAGCTGGCAGCATCTTCCGCTGCCCATGAAAGGTTCGTAGTAACAGAAAAATCTGTGCCTTCATCCGAGGGAAAAGGATTTCTGGCACATAAAGGAGGTAATAAGGGGGTGTAACAACTGATTTCTGCTTCCCAGCCTGAACTGGTTGAAACCATGTCGGAAATAAACCTGAGAGTAATGGCGCCATCCGCGTTCATAGCTGTTAATATACCAGGTGCGTTTGATCCATGGAAAGGGCTGCCAGGAAATTGTGGTGATAATGTATCAGTGCCGTTGTAAATGAATAATTTATCGTACGATTGTTCGGTCAAAAAAGAAATAAAATGAATCCTTATCATGGCTTCAGCCTTTGCTGGAAAGAATGTCGTTACAAGGTCTTCTTTATTGCTGTAATTTCCATCGGGTCCTCCTGAATCATAAAATCTGCCATAGCAAGTAGTTATTGTTTCATTGTTGAGGATGTATGATGGAATCCGGCCGAGGTTGAACGAATATGTATGAGATCCGGTGTACAAGCCATCAGTACCGCCTGCGGCATAAATGCCGAGGCTGACAGGATAATCCATGGGTGACGAGGCATCAGATGCAATATTAAAAGCCAAACCTGAGGATTCACCATGACCAAGGTTTACAAGACTAATACTTCCGGTCATAACCGAGAGAAAATTATCTCCTGAAACTGCATCAATTGTAATATCTGAAATGTCACTGTGGCCTGCATTTAGGATGTCAAACATGATCTGTACAGTTTCTCCCGGCTCAAAAATTCCGTTATTGTTACCTGTTACAGAGTCATTTATAACGTAATTGTCTGAAATGACCAACACTGGTGCCTGAATACAAATTTCTATTGTTGATATCCATGTATAATTATCATCTGTAATGTGAAGCCCGATCAAAGCTTTGTGTTGATCGGGCACAAAGCCGGCAACCGAGAAAGTAAAAGCGCTTTCCAAAAGCAAGTTTTCCCAGCTGCCCATCATTTTTGTATATAGAATCGGGTCACTTTCCAATGTAAGATAATCATCAGTTTCTAAAAGTGAAATTGTCAGTTCTCCGGATGGCGTACTTCCAACATTTTTTAGTGTAAGATCAATCC
>CAYQRU010000066.1:19797-20584 GCA_964419945.1 uncultured Bacteroidales bacterium
GGTCGGCGTGACCGTGGGCGTGGGCGAGATCGTGGGCGTGTGGCTGGCCGTGGCTGATCGGAAATGGCTTTTTCGAACACTATAACATGAGGTGTTGCTGACTGCACTACCGGAATCTGTGCCTGGTAAGGAATATATTGCGGTTTCGTAACCACTATTTCCATCACACCGGTCGAAAACACCGGTTGAACTGTCACTTCTGCTTTTCCTGAAAAGTCGGTAAGTGCAGTACCACACAACACACCGTTTTTTGATATGGCAATATAAGATCCTGGTTCAGCCAGCACTTCAAAAATATTGACCCCCATTGGGAAAATGGATGAATGGATTACAGTATTTGGATTCCCCTGTGTGTGAAAAACAGCTATCGAAGGATCGCCTAAAATATTGTAGGCCTGCCAGTAATATTGTGCACCTGCTTGTGTGTTGAAGCCCTGTATTTGTGCTTCTGTCACGGCCAGGTTTCCGGCAAATACCAGTCCCCCGATTGAAGTATAATCACTCAGAAAAGGTGCATCATAAGCTCCTGTGGTTGTTTCAGAAATAGTTGGAACATATCCGTAATTGTAACCCTGCGCCGGGAATGCACCCACGGCCCAGTAGAAATCTTCAAGCCAGTAAGAATTTGGTGCAGATCCGATATAAGCCACTGCTCCCTTACCGGAAGCCCTCATCCATGATTCACCAATACATTCCGGATATCCAAAATCAGATGACAGGCAACAATTACCAATAACCAGGGGATATTGCCCAAGGTTCGAAAAATTATATATTAATGGTTGTGTCA
>CAYQRU010000067.1:0-20507 GCA_964419945.1 uncultured Bacteroidales bacterium
GCCACGTCCGCAGATTCATTGAGCGTGCAAAGGTACAAAGATTTTACAATTCATGTTGGTCACCCCTGTGATGTAGGCATATGAGGTTGAACACAAGTATACTTACTTCACCTGCACCCTGCCATTATAATAGCTGTTATTGTGCGTCAATCACTTATTTAACCGGATATAATTATTGAATTCTCCTAATGTGGGTGCATGTAATAAATCGTATTTGATTAAAGTGAATATCCTGCTTTTAAGTTTCTCATGTCTGTTTGGTTTTCTGTCAGGATTGGGTTTGCCGTCATATTGCAGTTCATGCTGCCAGTTAAACTTATTGATCCATTCTTTCATGATAGAAGGATGTGTTCCCTTGAATTCATTCACAAGGTTCAACGGACCATAATCAAACTCAGGATAGTGCTGTTTTTTAAGCTCTTTCACTTTTGATTCTCCGTGCTGTATGGTTTGAAATACCAGGTTCTTCTTTATCATCAGTTGCGGTGGACGAACCCAGCCATAGTGATACACATGCGCATCGAGTTCCACTACTTTCAACTTTCGCGTGTTAATTTTCCTGCGATAACTTACCCCGTCGAAATCAGGCATTCGCCGGAAGGATTGGGCATCTCTCCAGGAGTGAATTTCAGGATCATTGCGTATAATTCTGATTTCAAACGGATACCAGCCATGAGAACGGTGGTGGTGCTGATAATCGCCCCAAAAGTGGTAATACCTGAACAGAAATCCTTCCACCTCATTGTCTTCTGCGTATTTTTTACATACACTCTGGATTACAGGCAGATCTTTTTCATGGATCACTTCATCAGCCTGAAGATAAAATAACCATTCGCCGCTGCAATGCGCTTTGGCCATATCAGTCTGATGAGCATATTCCATACCGTTTGGATACCGCTCAATGTCCCAGACTGTTTCAATGATTTTGATTTTAGGATCACCTATGCTTTCTATCAATTCGCGTGTTCTGTCACCTGGAGCACAATCACCCAGAGCTATCACAAATTCATCCACAAGAGGAAGGATTGACAGTACTGATTCTTTTACAGGATAATAAAGTGTATCGGCATTTTTCGCTATGGTAAAACCACTGATCTTCATCAACTATCAAATTTTACGAGTTAAACTCGCCGTTAATTTTACATCTGATCATATTATTCACTGAACATCTGCATATTATGCAGTCTGGTGTATATCCCGTTTTTCTTCAATAAATCCTGGTGAGTACCTTGTTCAGCTATTCTGCCTTCATGCATCACACATATCATATCGGCATTAACTACGGTGGAAAGACGGTGAGCAATAACGATGGAAGTACGGTTTTTCATCAGGTTTGTTATAGCTTCCTGAACCAGCCGCTCTGATTCTGAGTCGAGCGACGAAGTGGCTTCATCAAGAATCATAATTGGAGGGTTTTTCAGTACAGCCCTGGCAATGCTGATCCTTTGCCTTTGTCCACCTGATAGTTTATTTCCACGATCTCCGATATTGGTATTATATCCCTCTGGTGTGTTGACAATGAATTCATGGGCATTGGCCACTCTGGCAGCCTGCCCGATCTGTTCTTCTGTAGCGTCGTCTGAACCAAAAGAAATGTTATTTGAGAATGTATCGTTGAATAAAATTGGTTCCTGGTTCACTATACCCATAAGATTTCGCAAATCTTTGATGCGGCAATCTTTGACAGGCACTCCGTCAATCAGAATTTCTCCTTCTATGGTATCATAAAAACGTGGAATAAGATCAACCAGTGTTGATTTTCCAGCTCCTGACTGCCCTACAATAGCTAAAGTTTTTCCTTTAACTATTTTCAGGTTAATATTTCTAAGAACCCATTCATTTTCATATTTAAATCCAACATCACGAAATTCTATACTATCATAAAATCCAGCAACCTGCCTGGCATCGGATTTTTCGAGAATAGTATTTTTCGCGTTCAGCACTTCATCAATCCTATCGGCTGACGCCATGCCTTTTTGAACGTTATACCATGCTGTAGAAAATGATTTGGCTGGATGGATGATTTGTGAAAAAACCACAAGATAGCCGATAAAATTTTCGGGCGACAAAGCAGTCTGTTCCCCAAGTACCAAAGTACCTCCATACCACATAATGAAAACAACCACCACAGTTCCCAGGAATTCACTCAATGGAGTAGCTAAATATTGCCTGCGATAAATCTTTACCATAATGCGGGTATAAACATTATTGATATCGAAAAAGCGTTTTTTCATCCTTTCTTCACTATTGAAAGCTTTGATAACCCTTAAGCCTCCAAGCGTTTCTTCCATGATTGAAAGTATCTGCCCCATTCTTTTCTGCCCTTTGGCAGCCGAAGTTTTGAGGGTTTTTCCTATCCTGCCGATGATAAACGCACTCAAAGGCAAAAGAATAAATACGAACAGGGTAAGATGCGGGCTGATAACAAGCAAACCGATCAGATAAACAATGATTGTGATCGGATCGCTGAGAATCATTTCAAGTGAACTCATGATGCTCCACTCAACCACCATGACATCGTTAGTCATGCGGCTGATGATATCCCCCTTACGCTCATTCGAATAATATGACAGAGGCAGGTCAACCGATTTGTTGTAAAGTGCATTACGGATATCTTTCACTACTCCGTTTCTGATGGTGGCCATATTGTGCAGTGCCAGGTATTTGAAACCGGTTTTAAGTAATGATGTAAGAATGACCAATCCGCTTACAAAGATGAGGGCATATATACCTCCTTGATTATCAATGAGCTGAGTTATATAATAGTAGAAATTGTTTTTCAGGATCGCCATCAGGCCGATACCTGCCTGCCTCATGTATTCAAAACTTAATGGAAGCTGTTCATGCACTTTTTCCTGCGTGTCGAACAGGATACCTAAGAAAGGAATAACCATCGTAAGACTGAACAATGAAAAAATGACGCTCAGAAAACTGAAAACAGTATGCAATAAAGCTTTAACCCAGTAAGGTATAAGGTAGCGCAACAGGCTCAGGAATCTTTTCATCAGGATTACAGGTAATGAGTTTTTAGCTTCTGACGACAGTGCAAAAGTATACTTAATTACTAAACTCAAAAAGCTTTAATCAATTTATGGAATAGGAACACCCTGTTCTGACGCTAAAAAGATCTGCCTTCCTTACAATACAATACAGGTTTAACAGAATATTCAAAATCCTGTATCTTTGCAATCCAACATCGCAATAATGAATATACAATCTATTATCCTGGAATCGCTGAGGCTGAAGCAGGAACTACTTGCTGACAAAGCTTTGTTACATCGTATTGAAGAAGTTGTGGCGTTGATATCGCAAGGTTATAAAAATGGCGGTAAGACCCTGTTTTGTGGGAACGGAGGCAGCGCAGCCGATGCGCAACATCTGGCCGCTGAACTTTCGGGTCGCTTTTATTTCGATCGCAAACCTCTTGATGCCGAAGCACTGCACGTAAATACATCTTACCTGACTGCTGTGGCCAATGATTACTCGTACGAAGAAGTCTATGCCCGCCTCGTCGAAGCAAAAGCCTGCCAGGGAGATATTCTGCTCGCATTCTCGACTTCAGGAAACAGCGCGAACATCGTAAGAGCGCTGGAAAAGGCAAAGCTGAAAAATGTTGTAACTGTGGGTTTCACCGGTATGAAGCCTTGCAGGATGGATGATCTTTGTGATTTCAATTTTAAAATCCCTTCAACCGATACACCTCGCATACAGGAAATGCATATACTGCTCGGCCACATTATTTGCCAGGGAGTTGAAGAACAACTGTTTATGAAACCAGCATGATCCGTCAATTCCGGCAATGCTAAAGCGAATGACTTAAAAAAAGATATGCAAGAAATTCATTTTAAGCATTTTCACAAAAAGAATCCAACAACTGGCTAATGAAAGTATGCGATTAATACACGAAGATTTCATGAATGCAATCAAGTGGCCAAGATTAAATCCTCACGGTCATGTTCAGAGCCAAGTTAACAGTATGCCTGAAGCAATGAGTAATGAAATGCCTCCATCAGAATCAATGTTTTGAAATCTGAAGTATATGCCCGAAGCGATTATCCTTGCAGGTGGTTTTGGTACAAGGCTGCAGCCCGTTGTTAAAAACCTGCCCAAATCAATGGCACCGGTGAATGGGCGCCCATTCCTTGAATACCTGCTCGATTACCTGAAATCCTTTGAGTATGACAGGGTGGTGTTCTCATTAGGTTATCGCAGCCAGGTTATCATAGATCATTTTGGCACGTCATATAATGGAATACAACTTTCTTATGCGATTGAAGATGAACCACTTGGAACTGGTGGCGGAATCAGACTGGCCATTGAAAAATGTAGTGGGCCTCATGTGCTGGCGCTGAATGGCGATACGTTATTCCTTATTGATCTGACCGACTTCATGAACCAACATCAGGGTAAAAATGCGGTAATCAGTATTGCGTTGCGGAAAGTGCCTGATATTTCCAGGTACGGAGCAGTAAGGGTGAATGAAGACAACCATATTAGAGTATTCGGTGAAAAAGTACCGGAGAAAAGAGCTGGCCTGATCAACGGAGGCACTTACCTGATCAATCGGGGATTTTATCTTGAGAACACAAAACCTGGAACCTTTTCAATAGAAAAAGACATTTTTGAAAAGTGGATATCTTTATACACCTGTGCTGGTTTTGTATATGATGCTTATTTTCGCGATATTGGTATTCCCGGCGATTATAAAAAAGCCCGACATGAGTTTAAAAAACTTACACATTGACAGAACCTGGACCTTGTTTCTCGATCGCGATGGAGTAATAAACCGGAAGCTCCCGGGTGATTATGTAAAAACTCCGGAAGAATTTGAGTTGCTTCCCGGGGTAGCGGAAGCAATCAGAATTTTCGGAGAATATTTCGGCAGAATCGTTGTAGTGAGCAACCAACAAGGCATTGGAAAGGGATTGATGACTTCTGAACATTTATCAAAAGTAGATTCCTATATGCATCACCTGATCAAAGACGCAGGAGGCAGACTGGACGAGTCATTTTACGCTCCAATGCTGGAAAAGGAACAGCATATCATGCGAAAACCAGGGATAGGTATGGGTTTGGCAGCCCGTAAAATATTTCCCGAAATTCGATTTAAAAAAAGTATTATGGCAGGAGATTCATTGAGTGACATGCAATTCGGCAAATGCCTCGGAATGAAGACTGTCCTGATAAACGAATCAGACCAGTTAGCAAAAGAATATTCACGCCTGGTGGATTTTCATTTTACTGATCTTCTTTTAATGGCCAGGAATTTATAAGAAAAAACCCGGCAAATCGTTTTATCCCGGGAGTATTATGGAATAATATTTATCATCAAACAGTGAATCCCACTACTATCCTGCTCATATTTACAGTTTACACTGCAATGCTTTTCAGCATTGCATTTTTCACATCCCGAAAATCCACCAATGAAACATATTTTATCGGAAACCGTTCATCGCCCTGGTATATAGTAGCTTATGGAATGATAGGTGCTTCGTTATCGGGAGTAACCTTTATTTCTATTCCCGGTGATGTAGGCAATTCTCATTTTTCATACATGATGCTGGTGGTCGGCTATTTGCTTGGTTATGCAGTGATTGCACAGGTTTTATTACCAATGTATTATAATTTGAACCTCACTTCTATTTATTCCTATCTCGAAAAACGCTTTGGATTTTTTTCACATAAAACAGGTGCATTCTTTTTTCTTCTTTCCCGTAGCATAGGGGCATCATTCAGGGTATACCTGGTAGTGAATGTTCTGCAACTTTTCGTTTTTGATGCCTGGAATGTTCCATTTCTGGTCACCGTTATACTTTTTATGGGATTGATCATCCTTTACTCATTTCGCGGTGGAATAAAAACGATTGTGTGGACTGATACGCTTCAAACTACTTTTATGATCTTATCCGTAATAATTACTATTATTCTGATAGCCAAAGAGATGAATTATCCGTTCACCATACTTTTAAAGGCTGCAGCCGAAAGTGAATATTCACAGATGATCATCACCGAATGGACACACCGCCATCATTTTCTGAAACAGTTCTTTGCAGGCACTTTTATTGCGATTGTGATGACAGGCCTTGACCAGGATATGATGCAGAAGAACCTGAGCTGCCGTAACCTTCGTGATGCTCAGAAAAATGTTTACCTTCTTAGCTGGTCGCTGGTACCTGTCAACCTCCTCTTCCTGTTTCTGGGACTTGTATTATACCTTTATGCTTCTTCGCATCAGATTGCAATTCCTGAAACTACTGATAACCTTTTCCCGGTTATCGCTCTCCGGCATCTTAAGCCAATAGCGGGCATTTTGTTCTTTATCGGATTGGTGGCTGCTGCATTTTCCAGTGCTGATGGTTCACTCACTTCCCTGACAACCTCCTTCAGTGTTGATTTTCTGGGTCTGAAAAGTAGTACATCATTAACAGAAAAACAGAAAATCCGTACCAGGCAAATTGTTCACTTTTCTGTTTCCATACTGCTGATCGTGATGATTATGATCTTTCGATCTGTCAGCGATCAATCGGTAATACAAAAACTTTTCACCATTGCCGGGTATACCTACGGACCATTGCTCGGACTTTATTCTTTTGGCTTATTCACCAAATTTTCAGTGAAAGACAGATGGGTTCCGGTCATCGCAGTGATCTCACCGGTTTTATGTTATATACTGAGTGTAAATTCTGAAATATGGTTCCGGGGCTATAAATTCGGTTTTGAACTACTTATTCTGAATGGTATGATAACCTTTGCCGGTCTGCTGATATTGAAAAACAAATCATCATAAAAGCTGTTAATTAGATCTATTGTATGCTTCACAACGATACATGAAAACGCAGACACTTACCCACATTTCATCCATTTATTTCCCGCATTTGTTTCCACAGTACACCAACGCAACAAAACCTTAACACTTTAATACATGATCAATGAGTAACATACGTTTTATCGCACTCGAAAAGGCCTGGGCAAGAACCAGAAAAGAACCCAGAATACCTGTTGGAAAAGTTTCAGAATATTTTGGAGAACTTGCTTTTAACCGTGCAGCTATGCAGGAATATTTACCAATGGAAGTGTATAAAAAAGTTATTCACGCTATGGAAACCGGTGCCAGGTTCGATCGTTATGTTTCTGACCAGGTTGCCGCCTCTATGAAAGCATGGGCCGTGAGTAAAGGTGTGACCCATTACACCCACTGGTTTCATCCCCTCACCGGAGCTACTGCAGAAAAACATGATGCATTTGCCGATCCCTCAGATGACGGAAGAGCTATCGAAAATTTCAAAGGTACTGATCTGATCCAACAGGAACCTGATGCTTCGAGTTTTCCAAGTGGTGGTATGAGAAATACATTCGAGGCACGGGGATATACAGCCTGGGATCCAACATCACCAGCCTTTATTATTGATAAAACACTCTGTATCCCAACTGTTTTTGTATCTTATACAGGCGAATCGCTGGATTATAAAACTCCGCTTCTTCGTGCTTTAAGCCTGATTGACAAAGCAGCAACCGATATCTGCAAATATTTTGATAAAAACGTGAAGCGCGTGCATGCCACCCTGGGATGGGAACAGGAATACTTCCTCGTTGACAGCGCATTATATCGCGCACGCCCCGATCTTATGCTTACAGGCAGAACGATCTTCGGGCATTCTTCAGCCAAAGATCAACAACTTTCCGATCACTATTTTGGTACCATTCCCGAAAGAGTACTCAACTTCATGAAAGATTTTGAATATGAATCGCATCGGCTTGGTATTCCTGTAAAAACCCGTCACAACGAGGTTGCACCCGGGCAGTTTGAGTGTGCCCCTGTGTTCGCAGAAGCCAATCTGGCTGTAGATCAGAATCAATTGCTGATGCACCTTATGGAAAAAGTAGCTATCCGGCATGATTTTAATGTTCTTTTCCATGAAAAGCCATATGCAGGTATTAACGGTTCAGGAAAGCACAACAACTGGTCGCTGATGACTGACACAGGAGAAAATCTGCTTTCACCGGGAAAGACAGCAAAATCCAATCTGCGTTTTCTCGTTTTTCTTGTGAATACCATCAAAGCTGTGAATAATTACCCTGAACTGCTCAGTGCTTATATTGCTTCGGCTGGTAATGATCTTCGTCTGGGTGGCCACGAAGCACCTCCGGCTATTATTTCAGTTTTCATAGGGTCTCAACTCACAGCAACGCTTGATGAGTTTGAGAAGAGTATAAAAAACGGAAAAATGAAATCGGGCAAAAGCGGCGGCCTCGACATTAATGTCCCCAAAATTCCGGAAATTTTACTCGACAATACCGATCGCAACCGAACTTCACCTTTTGCATTTACAGGAAATAAGTTTGAATTTCGTGCGGTTGGATCATCCTCCAATTGTGCCCGCCCGATGATCGCCCTGAATCTTCTGGTAGCCGACCAACTTATCCGGTTTAAGAAAGATGTGGAAAACCTTGTTGCAACAGGACTTAACAAAGAAGAAGCAATTTTTAACCTGCTCAGGCAATACATTGCAGAGTGCAGGCGTGTCAGGTTTGAAGGAAACAGTTACAGTGATGAGTGGAAAACAGAAGCTGAAAGACGCGGATTAAAAAATATCAGGAGTACCCCACTGGCACTTGGAGCCTTTGTAGAACCACATATCATTGAATTGTACGACAAACATAAAATATTGACCGGGCGCGAATTATTTGCAAGGTATGAAATCAAGCTGGAACAGTACACTAAAAAGATCCAGATTGAATCCCGTGTTATGGGCGACCTTGCTTCAAACCATATTATTCCCACAGCTATTCGATACCAGAACCTGCTGATTGAGAATGTCAAGGGACTAAAAGAAGTGCTTGACTCAAAAACCTGGGTAAAGCTTTCAAATACACAAATCCAGACTATTAAGGAGATCTCTGAGCATATTAACGGCATCAAAACCAACGTTGCACTGATGCTCGAAGAGCGAAAAAAAGCCAACCGCATCGAATCTGAAAAGGAGAAAGCCCTGGCATATAATATCAAAGTACTTCCATACCTCGAGACTATCCGTCAACATGTGGACAAACTGGAACTACTTGTGGATGATGAACTCTGGCCTATGCCCAAATACAGAGAATTATTACTGGTAAGATAGTCAGATGTTGACGACAATTCAAAATCCTGCACAGATTCTGAGGCAATTTATTTTTAGCCGGCGATTCATCTGATCAATAAAAAAATCCTGCTTTCAATTGTGGTTAAGTAGGATTCCTTACATTTGCTTCCTCAAAATCTATTTTCAGAACCATAAATAATTTACGATCATGGCCAGTTTAAATACGCGTTACATGGGATTAGAACTGAGGAATCCAATCATTATTGGCAGTTCTGGTTTGACAAGTTCATTGGAAAATGTAAAGGAATTAGAAAAAAACGGGGCTGGTGCTGTTGTGCTCAAATCGCTCTTTGAAGAGCAAATCCGGTACGAGATAAACAAAACCATGAATCAGTCAAGCAGCAGTGAAAACTACTATCCTGAAGCCCAGGACTATATAAGCAACTATTCCCGCACCTTTCATATTGACAATTACCTCAAACTAATCAGCGATTGTAAAAAAGCTGTTTCCATACCGGTGATTGCCAGTATCAACTGCGTAACGGCCGATGAATGGACTGCTTTCTCAAAACGTATTGAGGCAGCAGGAGCTGATGCTCTTGAACTGAATATCTTTATTTTACCAGCGGATCCAAATCTTTCGGGCGAACAAAATGAGAAAATATATTTTGACATCATTGACCTTGTGAAGAAGCAGATAAGTATTCCCATTGCTTTGAAAATCAGTTATCATTTTTCGGGTCTTGCCAAAACTGCCCTCAAGCTTTCATGGGCAGGTGCCAAAGGTATGGTGCTGTTTAACCGCTTCTATTCTCCTGATATAAATGTAGATAATCTGAAAGTGATTCCATCACATGTATTCAGCACACCTGATGAAATCAGTATCAGCCTGCGCTGGGTAGCCATGCTCAGCGACCGCCTTTATTGTGATATTGCTGCCTCAACCGGGGTACACGATGGTAAGGGATTAGTAAAGCAGTTGCTTGCCGGGGCAAAAGCCGTACAGATTGCTTCTACCTTGTATAAGAACGGATTTGAACGCATTGGTGAAATGTTGATGTATCTTGAAGGATGGATGGAAAAGCATGGCTATAATACTACCAGTGATTTCATCGGTCAATTGAGCCTCAAAAAAGCCGAAAATCCCGCTGCCTGGGAAAGAGTACAATTCATGAAACACTTTGCCGGGATCGAGTAGAAGGTGACTTACAGGCAAAACTGTAGCATTTTCATTCATAAATTACCAGCCAATAAGGATAGGAATTAACAAGTTTTTGATTATCAAAAAACAGGGATTATCTGACCTCGTTTGTCAGGATTTCGAAACTGTAAGGAGGTAGAGCCACATTTATTTTTTCGTCATTCTGTATCAGGTTGTTTCCAAACCTTCCTTTGAAATCAGATTCCTGAAAGCCTTCAGGGATATCAAAACTGATATATGCAGGTTCACTACCTTTATTAAATATCACTATTGTAATTTCATTGAAATATCTCCTTGCATATACCCAGGTTTTATCAGCCAGATGGAGGGTTTGAAGATCTCCGTAAATCAAGGATAAACGCTCTCTCCGCAGTTTGCACAAGCGCGAAGCGATATCTTTGGTCCTGGTTTCTTTTGCATTCAGATGATCAAAATACATCATTCTGCGTGAATCAGGATCGCCGCCACCGGGAATACCAATTTCGTCACCGTAATAGATAACCGGGACTCCGGGGATAGTCAGGGTGAAAGCTGTCATCATGCTAAGCTTGTCGTAACCAATGGGATTATTCACCTGGATGTTGCGGCTCCAGCCTGCTTCCACACTTTCCTCATCGAATCGCAGAGAGCCACTGGCAAGAGAAATAAAACGCGGTAAATCGTGATTGCCTGTAATATTACCCATCAGGTGATTGGTTCCGTAATAAGAAAATGTTTCCGTCAACGATTGGTTCATGCGCAGGAAACTTTCGCTGTCAACGGCAAAAATGCTCCTCGCATCAAAATACAAATTGAAATCAAACTGACCATCAAGCATTCCTGAGCCAACATAACTTCCGATCAACTCCCTACTGCCAAAAGTTTCACCAATCTGGTAGAGTCTTCTCCCGGACGGTACCATCACCTCATCTTTCAGTTTGCGGGTAAGGGTGCGCCAGTACTGCTCTGGAATATGCTTGGTTGCATCGTGCCTGAATCCGTCCAGCTTGTATTCCCTGATCCAGAAAATTGCTGAATCGGCAAGCGTTTCTGCTACTTCCGGCCTGGTGAAATCCAGTGTTGGCAAAAAAGTGTCGAACCAGGTAGTGAGGCGCTGTTCATCCCACAAGCGAATATTCATTCGTCCATCAGGCAGGGTCAACTGGGTAGCCCAGTGCGGATTATTCTGAATCAATGGATTTTTTTCATGAACATGATTCGAAACATAATCAAGTAATACATTGATTCCCCTGGAATGAGCTTCTTTCACCATTTCATGCATCACGACAGAAGTTCCAAAACGGTGATCCACCGTAGTCAGCGTTACCGGCCAGTAACCATGATAACCGCTGAATTTCCTGTTAGGTTTGGGAAACTCCACATAAGCCTCCAAAGGATTCTGTGTTATAGGTGACAGCCAGATGGCGTTTACTCCCAGGTCTGAAAAATAACCATCTTTGATTTTTTGTACGATCCCTGCCAGGTCTCCACCTTTGTAGTTGGCCGGAGGAAGCACATCAGGATCATCAACAGGCTGATCATTATCCGGATTGCCATTGTTAAAGCGGTCAATCATAAGAAAATAAAGTATAGCTGCCTCAAAGTCTTCACGATTAAGCAAAGCTGCATCGGTCAACACCTGTTGCTTATTCAGCGGTATCAAAAGGTCATTCGAAGCACCATTGCTGTTATATGACCATACCCTGATGAAAGATCTTTCAAATTGCTCAGCTTCCTGGGGTATACTGATGTTCAGTCTTTCATTTTGCCGTACAACATATTCGACCGGAAGCCGGTGATTCTGCCAGAAAATAAAAATTTTCTCAGGATCATTTTCAAAACCAATCTTAATTTCATTGTTTTCCTTACTTAAAGCAAAAAGCCGTGGAGTGTTTTTGAATTCCAGGTTTCCAACAGTTAATAATGAGTTAAACCCTCCAATATTGTTGTCAACAAGTGTCTGGTTCGACGGATCGGGGATTTCTTTCCCGTCAAGGAGAAGCTGATACTGATATCTTCCGGGATTAAGTTCGAGGTGTGTTTGCCAAACTCCATCACGAAAAACAAGCGGTGTCGCATTGCGGTCCCAATTGTTCATTTGTCCGAAAAGAAAAACCTTTTTATAAACAACATTCCCGGGGTTAAAACGAAATGTGAACTTTTCCTTTTTTGATTTTTCGAGTAACAAAGAGTATTTGTAGCCTTCGGCCCATATCCTCAATTCGGAAAAAAGAGGCACCGAATCGCTCTTAGCTGTAATTATCACTTCACCTTTTACTTTATCGAAGTGAAAATTGAAAGCTTCGTTTCCGCTCACCGAATCAATCAGCAAAGGATTAATAAAATAATCCCGGAGCAACAACACCGATTGCAATCCACTGAGTTTAAAGGGTGTGGCAAGGCCTTGTATCTGGCTTTGAAGGGGAAACTGACTCCCCTGTTTCGTTTGGCAAGTGGCAAAAGCCAGTGAAACTGCTGTAAACAGGTATACTAATCTTTTCATTATTGAAATTATATGACGCTTCAAAATTACAACTATTTCAGTTACTGCTGAGGTAACCTATACTGTTTCAGAGCTCTGAAAAAATAAGTATTCAAAAAAAGTGCGGGGGAACGTAATTGATTATGTATCGCAAAATCAATTCCTGTCAGGATTTTTGCATGGCAATTTTTTTCAGTTCAGCCGGCATTTTTTCAATAGCATACCTTAGTGCAGTACGGGGCATGACTTCCCGCTTACCAACCACATAATCAAATACTTCCTGTTGATACGTTTCACTGGCTGTCTTCAACAACCAGCCATACCCTTTTTGAACAAGGTCGTCCCTGTCAGGCAGAAGGATGCTGGCAATATCAAAAATTTCTCTCAGAAATTTGCCTTTCCCTGCCGGGATAATAAGTGACGCTGCGGCAGCACGGCGCATCCAGCGGTTCGGCGAAGCGGCCCATTGATACAGGTACAAAACCTGCTCTGGGTACATTTCAAGCAGTGCGCCCGCCGAATGATTGCATAAGGTATCGCACGAAGCCCAATTGTTAACATAATTTTCAATCCAATCAGCAAAAACCAGGAAATCATCCGAAGTGTAACGCTCATGCATACAGTACGACCAATTACATGCAATGAATGATTCTTCAATATATTCAGATTGCCACAGAATTTTGCAAAGTGCGAAAATTTCATGCTTATCCAGGTGCCTGATATGTTTGAATATATCTCTTGCTATTCGGTTTACAACTGGTACCCTGACCCCGTAAAAAATAATCTTTTCCTTGAAAAAACGCTGGCTTGTTGCAACAGTATTCTCATCAATATGGTTGCGAAGTTCGTTGCGAACTGAACGGATGATTTCATTATGTATCATACAAATACCGGAGTGAGTGATAAATAAAGAATGAGGAATGGATTTGTAAATGTTATTAAATCATACGTTTGAGTTTGAAAGAAACTTTACTGTTATGGTTTTCACGTTTAATAATCAGGTTGATTTTGTTGCCAGGTTGCGAGCGCAATATACCATTGATTTCTGTCAGATTAAAATCAGAGGCAGATCTTCCGTTGATCACAATTATCTGATCACCGTTGCGAATTCCAGCTTCATAAGCTGGCGATCCAACTACTACATTAATAATAATGAATGAGTTATAGTCAAATCCCTCGGCCACCAGATCAATTCCACTCATGTTAAACTCGAAGGGATGCCGGTAACTCCGGTTAGGCCTGAGATACAATTTGTTGGAACCATAGTCGAAGATGGTCGTAAACCGGCTTAAAAGCTCACCGCCTATGGAACCATTGCGGCCCGTCAGCAACGAGGTTTCTTTGTCCGAGTAATCCTCAGTGAAGGACACAAGTACATCGCTAAATTCATATTGGCTGAAAAGTAGTCTTCGAATCCTGCCCAGGTTACCAGCAAGCTCTCCTCCCAGCCCCCAGCCAATTATTGTCTGAAGATGGTTTTCTGGTAATGAGATTCTTTCGTCAGTATCGGTTTCCAGTAATAATCCATGACTGGCACCAGAATCAATCAGCAGTTTGGGATGAATAACGGTATCATTCTGCTGTGTAATACTTACCTGAATATATGGCCGGCCCTGTTCTATCGTAAATGGCACTTCTGAATATTTCCGGCCGGGTCTGAACACTTCCGGATCATACACTGTAACAAGCTGTTGAGTATAATCAATTTTGACCACGAAACGGTTAAAAAATTCATAGCCTATAATACCGTACACATTGGTGCCCAGGTGGTTTCTCAGTTCCAGATAATCTTCTTCAAGCACGATCAGAGACTGACCATGACCGTCAATGCCCGGCATTGATAATGATATATTTCCGGCCAGGTAGGCGTTCAACTCACGGATGTGACCCACACCTGAAATGGTTACTACCTTATCGTAGGAAATATTTACAATATCGCTGATAGTCCTGTCTGTCAGTATGGTTGTTCTGACCCCGGTATCCAGAATAAAATGCAGTGGTAAAGTATTGTTAAGCGTGACCGGGATAATGATCAGGTTGTTGATTCTTTTAAAAGGAAAGGATGTTCTTCCAGTACTGCTGTTAATCTCAAAACCTATGAATTGTGCCAGGGTAGTATGAAAAAACAGGATCAAACCGATGGTAAGGAAATGTTTCATTGAGCTGAACCTGAAATAAAACATGCAATTTGTCGTATCATGTTTCTCATGATTATTCCTTGATGATAACTCTGTTGACATTCAGTGCAGCTTCATATTCCTTTCCAGGGCACTGAACCAAAATCCCCCTGGCAATGGCTATGCGGTTGCCCTTAAATTTCACCGCACCCAGCCGCTGCCCAGTCCTTCATGAATGCAAGCAACTGGTCTTTATCAGGAGAAAAACCATTCCTTACATAAAATCCGGATGTGCTTACGCCTGTTGCACAACATTCTGATGGTTTTAGTTTATACATCCAGGCATGACTGAAGCCAGCATTAAAATTATCGCCGGCACCAGTAGTCAATTTGGGAGAAGGTGTGTAAGGTCCTTTTATCCATGCGGAGTCATCTTTAGTTGAAACGGCAGCGCCTTCCACAGGGTGGATCACAATGGCTGCCAGGTTTAATTGTGAGCGGATCTTTACAGCACGTTCTACTACATCTTTTTCGACGATACCAAGTACTGAAGCAATGATTGACGATTCATTCAGATTCATACTAAGGATCACATTGGTATGCATACGTGTAAGGATGTCAAGCACGATAGCAATATCATCGCCCGTACGTTTGGCCGGATCAGCCAGGTCTATGAACAGATCTGGTTTTGTCTTCATGCCTTCAAACAACGAACTGAATCCGAGCAGCACACTGTTGAGTTTGCTGAGCATTGTCCAGTTATTGCAGGCTATCAGGCGTGTGCGTTGCAATAGTTTTTCCAGTTCTGATTGCTTGATAAAGGTGAGCAGTTTACCCCAGCTCACATCTTCCAGTTTATTCATCTTTCCGAGCATCAGTTTTCCGTCAAGGAATTCAAGTGCATCGGTGTGACCCGGATCAGCCATTGAAATGACCTGTTCGCATTTGTCGGCAAAATCGCGGAACACCGGATGTACCTCGCCCTCACCCAAAGCACCCATATACACCACTTTATGATTCTGAGCAAGCAGCATATTGGCATAAATAGGGCCATTGCCTCCAAGTTTAATTTGGATGGGAACCAATTCAATGTTTCCGCTCAGGCCAGAATATAATGCAATTCGTTTTGAAAGAGCCTCGATTGTTTCGATCCTCTTGAAGCGGTTCATGTCCTCGCGTTTATCAACCACATGGATGATTTCATCAACAAATCCATCGAAACCTGCCATGACATGAAATGTTTCAACCTGATTTTCCAGCTTCTTATATGCTGTTTTAACGGTAGCAACCTGATCCATAATTCTTTGATTGTTAAATTAATGATTTTTGGCTTTACATGTCTCCGATATTTATTCAATCCACTATGACAATATCTATGGCTAAGCCCTGCCATAAAGTTTCGTAAACTTTCGCAGTTTGGTAATATGTCCGTCATTCAGGCTACCGGGCTTCAGCCGGTATTTCCAGTTTCCCGAGGCCGTACCAGGTGTATTCATTCTTGCCTCACTACTCAGGCTCAGTATATCCTGGATTGGAATAACAGACAGATCAGCCACCGAGGACATGGCAAGTTTAATAAACGACCAACTGATATCGCGTTCATCGGGATTGAAATAGTCCCGGACCATTTGCCTGTCGCTGTCGCTGCAGGATGCAAACCAACCGAGAGAGGTATCGTTATCATGTGTTCCTGTATAAACGATACAGTTGCGGGGATACGTGTGGGGACGAAATTCGTTTTCATCTTTAGAATCGAATGCAAACTGCAGGATCTTCATTCCCGGAAAACTGAATCCATCCCGTAATTCTTCCACATCGGGTGTGATCACACCAAGATCTTCAGCAATGATAGGTAATTCACCCAGCCTATAACAAATAGCATCGAGCAGTGCTTTTCCGGAAGCTGGCAGCCAATCGCCCCGGATAGCTGTTTTCTCACCGAAAGGAACTGCCCAATATGCTGCCAGACCACGGAAATGATCAATACGCAAAATGTCAAAGAGTTTGAAATTAGCCCTTACGCGCTCAATCCACCATTCAAAATGATTATTCTGTAAATATTCCCAATTGTATAATGGATTGCCCCAAAGCTGACCGGTTTCGCTGAAATAGTCAGGAGGCACACCTGCAACCCTGACAGGATTTCTTTGTTCATCAAACCAGAAATTGCTGTGATGACGCCAGGCATCGGCACTGTCATGAGCTATGTAAAGTGGGATATCTCCAATGATTTGAATGCCGTTGCGGTTGGCATACGACTTCAATTCAATCCATTGGGAATAGAAAAAGAACTGGATCACCTTAAGCATGTGGATGGCATCGTTCAATCCCGACTCAATTTCATCTTTTTTTTCTCTTTCCCAAAGCCGGAACGTCTCACTCCACTCCCACCAGGGCCGGCCTTCATTCTTTTGCTTCAGGGCAATGAAAGTAGCATAATCATGCAGCCAGTAACTGTTTTGTTCGCAGAACACATCAAATTTTGTCTGCTCCGTCCAGGATGCCTGCGCCATGAATCTTGCGGCTGCTATTGCAAGCAGGGGAGACTTATGGGCGTGAACCTTTTCAAAATCAACAACATGGTCAGTGAAGATCAGGGTGGTTTCCAGCTCTTTTTCCAACAGGTAATTCTCTTTTACTAACATTTCCAGGTCAATAAGCATAGGATTTCCGGCAAATGCAGAATAGCACTGATAAGGAGAATCGCCATAACCGGTATGACCCAAAGGCAGGAGTTGCCATATTTTTTGCCGGGTAGTGATCAGGAAGTCAACAAATCTGTATGCTTCTGTTCCAAAAGTCCCGATCCCATATTTTCCCGGAAGTGAGGTTATGTGCAGAAGAATTCCGCTGCTACGTTTTAATTTCATGCGAAAACTATTTTTGTTTGTCTTTAATTAATTTTTCATCGGCATCTTTTACAAAAAGAACTGTTAAAGCAGCGATCAGGAACGAGCATCCACCAAGCACAAGAGCATAGATCGCATGCCCATCTGCTAACCGGCTTACAAAGAAACCGAGTATGCTTGCTGCAAGTATTTGCGGAATCACAATAAAGAAGTTGAAAATGCCCATATAAGTTCCCATTTTGTGTGCTGGCAGTGAACCGGTAAGTATGGCGTATGGCATGGATAGTATGCTTGCCCATGCCAAACCTACACCAAGCATGGATATGATCAGCAAGTATGCATCCTTAAAGAAATATACAGAAATAAGTCCTAAACCTCCGGCAATCAGAGATATCATGTGTGTAATCCGGCGATTTGTATAACGGGCTATGACAGGTAATAAAAACGCGACAATTGCAGCAAAACCGTTGTACACAGCAAACATAACGCCTACCCAGTCGGCACCTTCATTATAAAGTGCTGATTCAGTATCGCTGGTATTGTAAATGTGGCTTGTAACCGCAGAGGTGGTATAAATCCACATGGCGAACAGTGCAAACCAGGAAAAAAACTGTACCACAGCAAGTTGAGCCATAGTTTTGGGCATCCGGAAAAGGTCGTTTATTACCACGACAAAGCCATTTTCTTTTTTACCTGATCTGATCAGCATCCCGGTGATGAACTGAATGAAGCCAAACGTTGTAATACCTGCAGTCAAAATGAACAGCTCTTCTTTGAGATGATAATAATATACAGTTACTGACAGAAAAACACCCAGTAATATCCATAACCAGCTCCCCCTAATGAATCTGGATCCGGATAGTATTTCGTCACCCGAATGAATATCATCAGCTTCTTTTTGGGATTTTTCAAGTTTTTCGAATGTTTGGAGTTGTTCGGGTGTATATTCTCTGGTTCGAACTACCGTCCATAATACGGCCATGAAAAAAACCAGGCCTCCGGTATAAAAGGAGTACCTGACAGAGGGCGGGATCATGCCTTCAGGAGCTGTATTTGGAATGTTAAGCCAGTTGGTCATAATATAAGGAAGGCCAGAAGCTACGACTGCACCCGTGCCAATAAAAAAACTCTGCATGGCAAAACCTTTGGTTCTTTGCTCAGGAATTAGCATATCGCCAACGAAAGCACGAAAAGGTTCCATAGAAATGTTTATGCTCGCGTCCATCACCCAAAGCATCCCTGCTGCTACCCATAACGCAGGTGAATTTGGCATGATAAACAAAGCAACCGATGCAAGAATGGCACCGACCAGGAAGTAAGGTCTGCGCCGGCCAAAGCGTGTCCAGGTATTATCGCTCATGTGTCCGATAATAGGCTGCACTATCAATCCGGTAACGGGAGCAGCAATCCAAAGTATGGGAATGGACTCAACATTGGCGCCAAGGGTTTCAAAAATCCGGCTTACGTTGGCATTTTGCAAAGCAAATCCAAATTGTATTCCCAGGAAACCGAAACTCATGTTCCAGATTTGCCAAAAGCTTAAACGGGGTCTTGACTTCATACGACAATACTTACATCTGTTAATTGATTTCCAACGCCTTCAAGGTGGTAATAAATAATATATGACAATTAAACAAAGATCAGAAGCATGATTTGTTAATGTGGATTTTTGAGCGCTAAAATTAGTACTTTTTTCATTTTCAAAAGAGAAACATGGATTATTACAACAGCATATTTTTGAAAATATATCGTTATCTGCAGAAAGCATAATTTTGTCCAATTATTTCTTTTGCATTATGAAAATAGCTTTTATTATTGCAATATTAACGTTATCAATAACTTATGCAGGCTTTTCGCAGCATTATAACACTGGAGCCGGGCTGAGGGGAGGCTGGTTTAACGGGATTACAGTCAAGCATTTCATTGACGGGCACACAGCGCTCGAAGGTATAGTTAGTATGCGCTGGAGTGGTTTCAGTGTTACAGGACTTTATGAAATCCAGAAACCAATTCCTTCGGTGGAGGGCCTTTCATGGTTTTATGGCGGTGGCGCCCATATCGGATTTTGGGATGGATCAAAAGTTGACTGGGATCATAAAAAGGATTCATTTACTGTCATTGGAATTGATGGTATTATCGGCATAGAATATACTTTTAAAGAAATACCCCTTAACCTCGGACTTGACTGGAAGCCGGCTTTCAACCTGATTGGTTACAGCAGTTTCTGGGGTGATGGTGGCGCTTTTTCAATACGTTATGTTTTTTGATTTATGGTAAGAACACGTTGTTCATGGCCAATGAATGATCCGCTGATGATCATGTATCACGATCATGAATGGGGTATTCCTGTTCATGATGATCGAAAATGGTTTGAACTTATACTATTGGATACTTTCCAGGCAGGATTAAGCTGGAAGACCATCCTGCATAAGCGTGAGAATTTCCGGAAAGCTTTTGACGATTTTGACGTTGATTTAATTGCCACTTACGGAGAAGAAAAAGTCTCCATGCTGCTCAATGATCCCGGCATCATTAGAAACAAACTGAAGATCGCAGCCAGTATCTCGAATGCAAAGGTCTTTCTTGAAGTGCAGAAGGAGCATGGTACTTTTAATCATTTTATCTGGCAGTTTACAGATGGAAAGCCCATCGTCAACCAATGGTCCTCGCTGAAGCAGCTTCCGGTAACAAGCCCTGAAAGCGACAAGATGAGTGTAGTACTTAAAAAATTGGGATTTAAATTTGTTGGTTCAACCACATGTTATGCCTTTATGCAGGCTGGTGGAATGGTGAACGACC
>CAYQRU010000068.1:0-20412 GCA_964419945.1 uncultured Bacteroidales bacterium
CCTTTGATCCCTGATGTGATGGTAAGAACATGATCTGAATCACTGCTGAGTGCATTGACTGGAGTCACAATTGCAGTTTTGTTTTCATCAGCAAACGATAGGTCGAAAACACCAAAATCATTACTCTGGATGTTTTTTACAGAAAGGCTTTTCCTTACCGAGGCCGTATCCAAAGCACTGCTGAACTCAACAAAAAAAACACTGTTTACGGGAATGTTGGCAGTAATTTGCGTGTGCGATAAGGTGATATTGCCAGCCCTTGCCCTGATCATTTGAAGGGTTGCCGGTGAGGCAGGAGGATCATTGTTTTTGTCACTGCAGGATACCAGCGCCGGTATTGCGAACAAAGAAACAAATATTTGCTTACAAAAAAGATTCATAAAAGGCATTAAGAAAGGAGGAAGCGGGCTTTTGCCCACTCCTCCCCATTTCTAACCAAAAACAAAAAACTATGGCTTTTCAGAATTATACATCAGACCAATTTCGGCAGGAGTCAGGACTTTGTGATAAATGCGTATATCATCTAACTGACCCTGGAAATGATTTGCACCTGGGAAATCATAACCACCCCAGGGCTCATTATCCCAAAGCGTACCAGCTCTTGACTGAATGAAACCAAAGGCAAGTTCATTTACTACTTCCGGAGCAACACCGCCATATTTCATTCCTTTAACAGTACGTTTCGCATCGCCGTCGGGCCACAGATTGAAATCGAAGCTCTTCATTTTCTCGCCGTTATAATAAAGGATTCCCTTTTTGGTTGAACCATCAAAAGTATAAGTTACATGGAGCCATTTTTCTTTCAGCATGGCAACCATATCAGCGGGAGCAATGGCTTTGGCAAAATCCCAGCCCTGCCAACCGCCATTGGCGTTATAGGTAGCATCGCTGGGAAACCACATATCTTCTGCAACTGTGGTTCCGTCTTCAAGTTCATAACGAACAGCAAATTTTGCACCTTCGAAATTGCCAAACATCTCAAACTGAATTCCAAAGAAAGCACCCAGGCCAATCACAAAATGTCCCTTTCCTGAATCCATTGCTTTGACCCAGAAAGAAATGCTGAACTTCTGCGTATTGATTAGCTGATCGCCGTTGGAAACTTCCATAATACTGGATGTACCGTTGAATGTAGCAGCTTTTCCGGCAGCAGCATTGCGCGAAGCAGTGTAAGTTATATCAATTGCTGCTGAGGAATTATAAACACCGGTTACGTCGTTTCCATTATCTTCAAATTTCCAGTGGGCTTTCGCACCCGCAGGTGCAAATGTTCCAATCGTAGTAAAATTACGCGAAATTTCAGTAAGAAATTTATTTTCAACGGATTTTAATCCAGCTTTGAATTTAAGGTCGTAAAGAGTTCCGGTTCCCAGATTTGCCTGTGGAACAATGGTGATTTTTTCTCCGTCCACAGTAATAGTCAGCGGAATATCAGTATTATCATAATTCTGAGTCAAAGTGATGTTGGCAGCAATGGCTGTGGCAGGATCAACATCGGTGCTGAATGTGGCAACGATGGTAGGATTAACAGGTACATTGGTTGGCGATACCGCCGCATTAAGATCTATAGTCCCCGAAACAAGGGTTTTGAGGGTAAGATCAACAGGATCATCTTTCTTGCAGGCACTCATGGCTAATGCAAGACCTAAAGCTACGAGCCCAAGGCTCATAAAAACATGGTTACGTTTCATAGCAACTGATTTTGGTTAAACAAATATTAAATTAAAAACTCCAATTTGGATTCTGAGTTAACGTTCCCTGAGATATATCTATTTCATTTTGCGGAATAGGAAGCAATTCGTGTTTACCTTGAACAAAGCCTAATGGACCCAAAATCTGCGGAGCTTTGCCGGTCCGGACAAGATCCCAGAAACGATGGCCTTCGAGTGCGAGTTCGGTGCGACGCTCCTGAAGTATCAAATCGCGTAACTGGTCTTTGTCAGTCGTTGTAACGTCGGGCAGTATGGCATTATTGCCATGTCTGGCTCTCTCCCGCACCCTGTGGAGATGCTCCAGTGCCAGAGCAGATTTACCATTTTCATTTAGTGCTTCCGCAGTCATGAGTAAAACATCAGAAAATCTGATCAATCGACGATTATGACCAAATTGTGTATTGGTTGAAGTTCCGGGAATCCAAATCTTCCTGTTATAACATTCCACTTCAATCACATTGCCCTGATCGTCCAATGTTTGATCTGGTGTGGTTCCATCACCCATGATTAAAATACCATCAATTACATCACCTAGATCAATGATGGTAAAATCCAGACGTGGATCGCCAATCTCAAAAGCGGTACGAAGGTTGAGTGAAGGACGGTTAAAACCCCAACCACGGTTAGGTGTTCCACGTACACCTTGAGTGTTGGCATATTGATTTCCAACAACACCATCAGTTTCCATTGCCCCAATTTCAAAAACTGACTCTACACCATGTTCACCATTTTTCCCATTCGCGTCCTCGAAACTAACTTCAAGATCGTATTGAACAGAATTGACCACTTCAAGTAAGTACTTTTCTGCATTCACAAAATCATTTTTTCCTGTATCACGTCTGAAAAGATAGACCTTTGCAAGCAAGGCTTTAGCAGCTCCTTTTGTAGCTCTGCCAAGGTCGTTGGCAGAATATTCACTCTTTTCCGGAAGATTATCAATGGCAAATAAGAGGTCTTGCTCTATCAAATCATAAACTTCTTCAGGGGCAGATCGTGGAACCTTGAGAGGGACAGCAGTGCTTGTAACAACCGGAACTCCACCCCATGCCCTGAGAAGATCGAAATAATACAGTCCACGTAAAAACCGGGCTTCGCCTATATAACGGTTCTTCAAAGTAGCATTCATTTCGATGGCCGGCACCTTTTCAATGACCACATTGGTACGCTTAATGCCCTGATATAATGATGACCACCAACGATCCAGACCATCCTGAGTAGGTACATGCGTAAAATTATCGTAGGGACCCACCGTGTTAAGTTGATCTGCCGGATTACTGCCTTTATGTGTATCGTCCGACATTATATCCAGAATAGGGTAGCCACCTGAGTGATAGTACCAACTGCGTAAGGTAGAATAGGATGCATTTGTAGCTAGGAGCGCATCGGCCTGGCTAACGGGAAAATTTTCCTGTGTAAGTTGACCCTGGGGACTGAGTTCGAGAAAATCTTCACAACCTGCAAGTAAAACAACACCGGAGAGAAAAAGGATGTAATATATTTTTTTCATGACCGTAAGTTTTAAAATGAAACATTCAAACCAATGGAATAAACTGCCGAGATAGGATAAATACCGTTGTCAATACCGTTCGACAATACATCATAGCTTCCAATTTCAGGAGTGTAGCCGGTGAATTTTGTCAGGGTAAACATGTTGGTACCTTTCAGATAAACACGAACCTGCTGCATAGCAATTTTCTTTGATATGCTTTCTGGCAATGTATATCCTACCATGATATTTCGTAATCGTATGAAAGAACCGTTTTGTATGAAGCGATCGGAAGGGGTGTAATTGTATCCGCCAAATGAAGCCCTGGGTTCGGTGTTGGTTGTTCCGGGTCCTGTCCAGCGGTTCCAGACATTTTTTTCGAAGTTATAGGGATCAGGCCGCACAGCATCTTTTCCATTGAAAAGTTTATTACCGGCTTGTCCGTGTACATCAATTGAAAAATCAAAAGCTTTGTATGTAACCTCGAAATTCAAACCATAGATGAATTTGGGAATAGGTGAACCAATATAGGTTCTGTCGAGTCCTGTAATCCGACCATCACCATTGACATCAATAAAACGTAAATCACCTACCTCGGCCAGGGAAGCATGCGGATAAGCATTCAATTCGTCCTGGGTTTGGAAAATGCCATCCGTGATATAACCGTAATAGGCGCCAATCGGTAATCCAATTCGGCTGAGTGTAACCGGTTGTCCATTACCAAGATAACCACCAATTAATACCGAATCAACTCCGCTGGAACCACCAATTTCGAGAACTTCATTATGTATGGTTGTACCAAGTACTCCGACACTATAACTAAACTCGCCAATTTTTTCGCGCCAGCGGATATTAAATTCAAACCCACTGTTAAGCACAGAAGCTGCATTGTAACGAACACGTTGACCCTGCCCATTGCCAACATGTCCGGGTGTGGATAACTCCACCAGGATATCATCTGTTATCCTCCTGTAATAATCAAATTCACCGGTCAGACGGTTGTTGAGAACTCCTACTTCAAGCCCAAGGTCAGTTTGGGTAGTGCTCTCCCACCTCAGGTCGGGGTTGCCGCTTTTGAAATAACTTGCTGCCGGGAAAGAAGCATCCGGATTCATCAAAATAACCATAAGATCTGATTGAACCCTTGCAAAACGATCGTAATACAATATTTTATCATTTCCTATAATTCCCCAACTTGCCCTGAGTTTGAGGTTTGAGATAACCGGATAATCCAGCATGAATTTTTCATTCACAATGTTCCAACCCAAAGCAAAAGAGGGAAAATTAGAAAACCGGTTCTCTTTACTGAATTTTGAAGAACCGTCGCGACGAAAAGTTACCGTAGCAATGTAACGGTTATCAAATGTGTAATTTGCCCTGAAAAGGAAAGAAATCATTGAATAGTAAAGATTGGCATCAACTCCGTTAAAGATGTCCTGAATCATGTTGATATTGTTAGCTTCATCAATGATGTAGGGTGGTTCAATGTACCAGAAATTTTGATCGTCGCGGATCAGGTTCTGACCAGCAAAACGAACTTCTTCTGAACGGGTTTTCTGCATTGTAAAACCTGCTACAGCATTAATGTTGTGCTTAAGTATACGCTTGTCCCATGAGACTGTATTTTCCCACAACCAACTCAGGTTTTCAGTATTTCCTTTTGATATATCACTGAATTCATTATATTGCTGAGAGGCAGTACCGTCAGGGTTGTAGATAGTGTAAGCAGGAGTGAATGCTTTCGTTTTATTGAATGAAGCATCCATTCCAAAGCTCGATTTAAGGGTGAGGCCATCAAGGGGATTTGCTTCAGCAAAAATGTTTCCAACACCCCGGACACCACTACGAAAATTATTTGAATACTCCAGGTCAGCCAGCGGATTGCCAACATTGTAAACCACACCAAAACTGCCGTCTTCATAATAGGGCTTCAGCAATGGCTGGGCACGATACACCGAATAGGTAACATTGGGTGCATTGCGTTGCTCGTAAGGTGCCAGGGTAATGTTATTCCCTAATCTGAAGAATTTTGACAGGTTGTAAGTATTGTTTAATTTTAATGTAATACGCTGATAATTAGATTTTGGTATAATTCCATCTTGTTGATATAAGCCGATCCCCACGTAATATTGAGAAACATTGGTAGCACCTGAAACTGATAACTGATGGTTCTGAATAGGAGCTGTCTGAAAGATCTGATCCTGCCAGTCAGTGTTTGGAACAACATCAACATTGTTATAGGATCCAGGGCGAATTTCATTGGAAATAATTGCAAATTCACGCCCATTCAACAATTCAATTTTTTTTGCAAGTCTCTGAATTCCATATTCGCTCGAGAAACTAAAGACCGGTTTTTCCTGTCCGACAGTGCCTTTCCTGGTTTGAATAAGAATTACACCATTGGCACCTCTTGATCCATAGATTGCTGTAGCAGACGCATCTTTAAGTACTTCCATGGATGCGATGTCAGCAGAATTGAGGAATGAGATATCATCAAGGATCACACCGTCAACCACAAAGATAGGTGACGAATTATTGAATGTCCCTACACCCCTGATTCTCACTGCGGCACCAGCACCCGGTGCTCCTGACGTATTAGTTACCTGCACACCGGTGACCTTACCCTGCAATGCTTTCTCCGGTTGCAGCGTTGTTATTTTACGAATATCCTCTGCTTTAAGCGAACTCACAGCTCCGGTCAAATCACTTTTCTTAACTGTGCCATACCCAATTACCACAAGTTCTTCGAGCTGGGTGCTGCTGACCTGTAATACTACCTTGATGTTTTGCTGATTGCCAATAATGACTTCCTGGTCCAGGTATCCTATAAAGGAAAATACCAATATCAGATCATCCGCCTGGATCTCCATCTGAAAGTTACCATTGATATCGGTGGAAGTACCCTGGTTGGTTCCCTTTACTATCACATTTACTCCGGGGAGTGTTTCGCCGCTGTCGGAGGCAGTTACAGTTCCTGAAATCATCCGTTGTGCAAACGCACCATAAACAGGAAGCAGCAGAAACAATATCAAAGGAACAAGCCCTGCGAATAAGTGTTTCATGAAGTAATTTTCTTTCATAATCGAAACATTAGTGGGTTAAAACAATTGAACAAGATAATAAGTTGTTGCAAAATACCCCCACGAAAACAAGTCCGGATAGAATTTCCGCGTTTGTTTTGTGATCAGCAATTCTGATTTTATGCAAACGTTTGCAAAGATATGATCAATATTGAATGTTTAGCATGAAAAAGATTCATCAAAAATACCACATCGCAAAATTCCAAATATATGACTACTCATCAAAACTACATCAATCAATAATAATTTAAATTATAGTATTGTATTTCAGCTAATTATGAAATATGTTATTGAATGTTACCTGAATCATACGAAAGGCACTGGCTCTGGATTAATTCATAAAAACGAATGCTTTGAAAGTATTTATCTAATCAGTAAGACAGGATAAATTCTGAAAGGCTGCGATCAGAAGTGAGTCGCAAACGTTTTCTTAAACGGTACCGGCGTTCTTCCACTCCTCTGACGGTAATATTCAGCAAAGGTGCAATTTCCTTTGAAGAAAGATTCAGACGTAAATAAGCACATAGCCTGAGATCGCTCGGGGTCAGGTCCGGATAGTCTGATTTCAGCCTCTGAAAAAAGTTCTCATGTGCCTGATCAAATAGCTTCTCGAATAATTTCCAATCATGATCACTTCTGATACTGTCCTCGATGAGCTTACTAATCCGCGTAAAATATTTCCTGGGGAGCCTTGGACCAAGCTCTTCTTTCTGCCGGTCTAGCTCTTCTTTAATTTCACCAAGCAGTTCATTTTTTCTGATCAGTGCAATTGTGTTAGTTGCAAGCTGAGAATTCTTCATTGAAATTTCAGACTGAAGTTTTTCATTTGTCAGCCTGGTCACATCTCTTTCGGCCTGTTCTTTTTGCTTCAGGATTTTCTCCTGCTCTTTTCTGAGGATTTCTTCCCTGTTTTTCCAGTGCCTTCGCAGATAATTCAACCGTATAAGCCAAATCAAGCCCATCAGGATGATAAAATAAAAAGCAATGGCAAAGTAAGAAAGATACCAGGGAGGCCTGATTCGTAATGGCAAACGGGTAGTTTCTGTGATCATACCCTGCGGGCTAAGACTTCGTATCAGAAAAGTATAGGAACCAGGAGGAAGACGGTTGTATGATATTTCAGTATTTGCTGTCCATGAATTCCAATTTGATTCCAGCCCTTGAAGCATATATTGGAAATATTTTTTCTTACCAGCTGGTCCGGGAACTGAAAAGTCAAATTTCAGATTGTTGTAACTGTGAAGAAACTGTATCCGGATATTATTACCAGGAACAAAACGTACTTGCTTATCTGCATTTTTCCACAGAACAACTGCATTTATCTGTGGAGCCATGTTTGATCCTTTTAATCGGTCTAGCCTGTGCAGATTTAATAATGAAAATCCATTTTCAAGGCAGACAAGGTGCATACTATCATTCAGGGAAACAATGTTTTCGTAATCCTCTACCAGGTTAAGACCATACATTTCAGGTATCAAACGGTACAATAAAATGGCTTTCCCGAAACGAATTTCAAACATTCCGATTTCATTGTTCTTAATGAACCAGTATTTGTTTGGCATGGCAGAAACTATTGTATGAGCCGATTCAAATCCTTCAAGTTGTTGCGAAAGCTCTTCGTATGGAACAAGTTTGTTTTTCACAGCATCCCATTGAAGCAATGTTTTACCGGTAGGAACAATGATCCTGTTATCTACCTTATAAACACGGTTACGGATTTTATATAATTCAATTTTTTCTAATGGATTGATAATTTCCATTGCTGACTGATAAGCTGCATCAGGTTGGATCATGAAAATACCCGAAACGATATGACCCAACCAGATATTTCCGGTGTGATCAACCTCAAGAAAACGAGAAGGTGCACCAAATCCTTTTATTGTATGGCTTTGTTCCCAGATACCTTGTTGATTTCTGTAAACAACCAGTTCATTATAAGTTCCCTGGATTAAATAATCCATGTTATTATATGTGATCTTTTTTAGGTTAAAGCCACCGTTGACCCGGCTTACAGGGATCAGCGACAGGTTTCTTATCATGTATGTTCCGTCATTCAATCCGGTATACAATTCGTCGTCAATATTGCTGATGAACCATACTTGTCCCTGAGATCCATCTAAAAAGTCCATCCTGGAGAAGATACCCATGCTGTCAGATGGAAAATAATATATCCCATGATTGGTGCCGACGAAAAGAGTATCGTTGAAAATGCAGGCTGTATATACAGTTCCAAGACCTGTACCTTCATTTGAATAATTCACCAGCGGAGTATCGAAAGCTATATAATCAAAACCTTTATCCAGGCCAACCCAAAGGTTATTGTGGGTATCTTTTCTTAAGGCAAGCACAGTATTATTCTGAAGGGAGGTACCGGTATGAATGTGGTTGATTAACTTGCCGGCATCATCAAGAACGATTAGCCCTGTCATGATTGTGCCAAAAATCAGCATATTATCTGATCTGATACCGTTGTTGATCTTTGATTCCATCAACAAGTGAGAGGCTTCATTCAGCCAGGGAGTAAAAACATTACCATCGTATGCATAAATTCCCTCAGAACTGGTTCCAATGATAAATTGGCCCCCCTGGTATGGCAATATAGCTTTTATTTCTGTATTACTGAATATATGGCTTCCATCAACAAACATCAAATGATCTTCAATAATTTCGTAAAGCCCCCCTCCTATTTCCTGCGTAAACATCCGTTCATTACATTCGAGTAAAAAAAGGATTGGGCCGGGAAGTGGAATGGAGGTGACCTGCATATTGTCATAACAAATCAGTTTACCAAAACTCTGGAAATAGATTTTGCCATGATGACTCACAATCTTCCATATTTCATCATTTGTCAAGGTATCATCTGTAAGAAACGGAACCAGAGAATGATAATGAAGTTGCCCGCCATGGTCAGGTGTCCAGAAACCAAATTCTTCAAAAGATCCGGTGTAAATCCGCGAATTGATAATAGCCACCGAGCGTATGATCGTTCTGGAAGGTAATTCAAAAAGTTCAAACTTTGATCCGCTTAATTTTAGCAAACCTTTGCTATTGGCAACATAAACATTTCCATCATCATCCAGGTCAATGTCCCAGTTCTGGTTGGCAGCGTGATATTCTGACTTTTTGTAATTGGTGATGCTGTATGGATGTTGGGACAGCACCGGTAAACTTGCCAATATCATGCAGTGTAAGCAGATGACTGATCTGCTGATCTGGTAAAATGAATATGAACCTTTCAGAACCGACATTTGTGCCAAAACTTGATTTGAAAGTACAGGTTCAAAGATACTAATAGTACGAAAATCACAAACAAAAGGTAAAAATTTTACTGAGATTGTCTGATGAGATTAATTGAAAATCCCTGCCCTTAATTGCCGATCAAATGATTACTCATTGATGTTAATGATCAGGGGCAGGGATAAATAATCAGCGTTTGTTTATTCTCCCAGAATAAGACTGACCGTTAGAATGATATCTAATGCATTCACACTGCCATCATAGTTCACGTCGGCATTTTCAAAACAGAAGGGTTGTGGATTCTGACCAATGATGTAGTTCGTTATAAACACGATATCAATTACATTGACAATACCATCGCAATTGGCATCTCCAGGAGTAATGACAAGATCTGTCACTTCAAGGCTAACCGGTATTTCCACCAGGGGATGAGCGGGATCGTTGTTCTGAATTCTGATTACTCCAAGATGTATACCCTGGGCAAGCCCTTTGGTTTTAAAATGAACCGGAATAATCACGTTTGAGCCAGCTTCAAGCAGCGTGTTGTCATGAATATAATAAAACCAATCCTGCAGGCCATCATCAAAACGGTACAGCAACCCACTCGTTGAACTCCACCAGAGATCAGTTCCATCGTGTCCAATCGAATAGCTGAGCGATGAAGGAGTGTTGAATTGCTGGATGACTTCAAAGGTATTTTGTTCAGTCTCGGCAAAACGAATCACCTTGCCCAGCGAACTTGCCCACAAATTACCTCCACGGTGTGATGGTACCCAAATCAACTGGGTAGCACGCCCTTCGTAACTGGTAGAAAGTGTCTGGATGATCTGACCCTGTTGATCAATTCTGAAGAAGCTCGGATTGTTTGTTCCAATCAGATTGGCGATGAAATAATTGCCATCCCATGCCAGGGAATATATCTCATTGGAAGGTAAATTAAAGGAAGCACCAGTAGCAACTCCATCCAAAGTATAGGCCATTACAGTTCCATTGGTTTTCCCAATCCACAGATATTGTCCGTCATAAGCTATACTAAACGATTGGCTATGAATATTGTATGTATTGACTATTGTTTTCTGTACTGTATCATATATGTTAAGTGTCCCATTGGTTCCCACAATGTAGAGCTGACCTTCGGCCCATGCAGTTCCACTTCTGCTGAATGATATATTCCCATAAGTGCCGAGAGTAGCACCCAATTCCCCACCAGTACTAGTGAATTCCTTGTCTGTTGAATAACGCAGCCAGGTATTACCAGTGCTGCTGATTTGCAGATCAGCCGTGCCATTCTGATTAGCAGGAAGCGTAATACTGATGGCTTCTGGCATAACCTGTATGGCAGGATTCCCGACAATGATATAATTCTCCATTGTGATCTGTGCGCTGCCGAAACTATTGGATACCACCAGAGCAACATCGTAAATTCCATTTGATGAATAAGTAACAGAAGGATTTTGTTGCGTGGAAGTAGCAGGTGTTCCACCTGGGAAGCTCCATTGCCATGAAGTAGGGTTATTCGTCGAATTATCTGTGTAATTAACGACTCCACCTGCCGGTACTGTAGTTGCACTTGCAACGAAGCCCGGAGTAATTTCGGTTCCCATTAAAATATCGAATGAGATGGTTTCGCCTGCAGCGCTTATATTGAATATGTTGAGCCCACCAGGATCGCCATTTTGCAGGAAACTGCTGGGATTTGTATTGTCGTTGATGGCTGTCCGGTTTACGCTGGCTGAAAAGTGAGCCTGTCCAACGCTTCCGTTATTTGAAGTGGTTCCATTTGGACGATAAACATAAACTTCATCCGGGGGGCCACTGGCATTACCATTTCCCGCTGATTCATCAATACGATAGACTAATAAGCCAGACCCGGGGAGGTTATTTTCGTAAGAACCTGGAGTTGCTTTTCTGTATTCAACAATGAAATATTCTGAAACTGAATTAGGTGATGCAATCTTGTAGATATTATTTGTGGGAGAGGTTAGCGGATTTAGCGTATAAGTACCGGCAGTTGTTATTTCTGGTAGTTGTGTAATCCATTGCTGTCCGGCGTACTTATATTTCATGTAACCAAGCATGTGCCCAAATCCACTTTCCATTAAATCCCAGGGGCCTGCCGGTGATATGCCATTGCCTGTATAATGATAAAGGTCAGGTGCACCAAGTGAATGGAACATCTCATGACAAAGCGTCTGTACATCATTTTGTGTTTCAGGTTGGAAGGTATAATCATATACCTGCTTGCCGCGAAGATACACATTGAATGAATACAGCACCCAACGGTGAGCCCAGAGCAAATCAGCCCAAGCACCTGAACTTCCCCGGATGACAAAACAAACATTATCCACCTGTCCATCATTATCACCATCCAGATTCAGTCCTGTCGGGACTTCATCATGTATTGCGTTGATGGCATTTTGTAACAGTGTATGCTCACGAAGGCGGCGTTGTGTTGAGTTCTGATATCCTGCAGGATTGTTCGTAGCATGGTAGGGTTCATAATAATTCCTGTTATACTGGTCCTTATACGAAAGGTTAACTGACAAATCGCAAATGGGATAGTGATGACTTTCAATCAGCAATTGCTCATAAGAAACCTCATGGTAATAACTTTTGAGTGAGGAGCCATTCAGATTGTTGAACCGGCTGTCGTATATAGACCGTGCGGTTGTGAATTCGGTTTGATCATTAAAGCGGATATATACCACAACATTGTTAATAGTTCCAGTGTGAGGAGCACGGGAAGAACGGTCGGCATCCTTCCAGAACTCATCCCTGATCCTCAGATATTCCTTTTGAGAAATCTTTGCCCAGGGTTCCACTCCAATACGGCCGGGATTAACAGTGTTTACACGGTATGAAGTCGGTATAACAAAATCTCCCTGAACAGTTCCATAATAATAGTAACCATCATCTCCGGCAATGATGGTATAACCTGCCTCATCGTGAAGCCAGTTAAAATATTCATCACCTGATGCGAAACATTCAATCGTGCTTCCATCGGGTTGTATAACGGTGTAGGGTAACCTGTCGAACCACGCAGCGCGTAAAGTAATGGAAACCAGTAAGAGAATCGTGAAAAGAAGAAATCTTGAGTTTTGCGATGTATGTCCTGAAACTGCGATAACTGTTTTCATAAAATAATAAAGGTTAGTGAATGATAATTTAGGCCACAAAAGTAGCAATTTAATAAAAACGACCGAACAATTGTATCATAAAGTGGTTCCAAAGAAATTCGTTACTAACCAATTCCACTTACTGCAGTAAATAACCCTAGATTTGCAGTCTTTTTAAAAATGAAGCCATTACATCACAACAACATGCATGAAATCAGGAATATAGCTATTATTGCCCACGTTGATCATGGTAAAACAACCTTGGTTGACAGAATTTTACACCAGGTAAAGCTCTTCAGAGATAATCAGGACATGGGTGAACTCATCCTCGATTCTAATGAACTTGAACGTGAGAGGGGTATCACCATCCTTGCTAAAAATGTTGCAGTACGTTATAAAGATGTGAAAATCAATATTATTGATACTCCTGGTCATACTGATTTTGGTGGGGAAGTGGAACGCGTTCTAAACATGGCTGATGGTGTTTTGCTGGTAGTGGATGCTTTCGAAGGGCCTATGCCACAGACACGCTTTGTGCTCGAAAAAGCACTAAACCTTGGCTTGAAACCTATTGTTGTTGTCAATAAAGTTGATAAAACCAACTGTTCTCCAGACGAAACACAGGAAGCAGTTTTTGATCTGATGTTCAGTTTGGGTGCCAGCGAAGATCAACTGAATTTTTCCACCGTATTCGGAAGCTCAAAACAGGGATGGATGGCAGCCTGTTGGCGCGAACCAACTTTGGATGTCAGTTATTTGCTTGACACCATAATAAGAGAAATTCCTCCGCCAAAACAATTGCCGGGAACACTCCAAATGCAAATCAATTCGCTGGATTATTCTTCTTATCAGGGTAGAATCGCAGTGGGTAGAATACTTAGAGGAACAATACAGGCAGGCATGTCCGTTTCTTTGGTTAAAAGCGATGGAAGAATCATTAAATCAGTTGTGAAAGAACTATACCGCTTTGAGGGACTGGGCAAAGAAAAGGTGAAACATCCCCTCGAAGCCGGTGAGATTTGTGCCGTGCTTGGACTTGAAGGATTCGAAATTGGGGATACGGTTGCCGATCTGGAAACTCCTGAAGCTTTGGCCCCGATTTCCGTTGATGAACCCACGATGAGTATGTTGTTCACTATCAATAATTCTCCATTTTTTGGCAAAGAAGGTATTTATGTGACCTCGCGTCATGTGCGCGAAAGACTTTTCCGGGAAACAGAAAAAAACCTGGCATTACGGGTTGAAGAAACAGATTCGCCTGACAGATTGCTGGTTTATGGTCGAGGAATACTGCATCTTTCCATACTTGTCGAGACCATGCGCCGCGAAGGATATGAATTTCAGATTGGACAACCACAAGTGATCATCAAAGAAATTTTGGGATTAAAACATGAGCCTGTTGAATTGCTCACCGTAAGCGTGCCGGAAAATTTTTCCGGTAAAGTCATAGAAATTGTAACCCGGCGTAAAGGAGAAATTCTCCATATAGATACCCGCAACAACCGGGTAATCCTTGAATTCAAAATCCCGGCAAGGGGCATTATTGGCCTTACCAATCCAATCCTTACGGCAACGGAAGGAGAAGCAGTTATTGCTCACAGGTTCAACTCGTATGAGCCATGGAAAGGTGAGATTCCTGCCCGTCAGAACGGCTCACTTATTGCCATGGAAACCGGAACAGCCATCGCTTACAGCATTGACAAACTACAGGATAGAGGTAGTTTTTTCATTTTTCCGAAAGAAGAAGTGTACACCGGTCAGATCATTGGTGAAAACAGTCGTCAGGGTGATTTGCTCGTAAATGTGATCAAAACTAAAAAATTAACAAACATCAGGGCTGCAGGTTCTGACGAAAAAATCGTAATCGTTCCTCCTGTCCGTTTCTCACTCGAGGAAGCTATGGAATACATAAAAGAAGATGAATATGTAGAAGTTACACCAAAATCCATTCGTCTGCGCAAGGTTATTCTCGATGAGCACGAACGAAAAAGACTCCACAAACAGTAGTTTAATTTTCGTCGGGCAATGATTCTGCTAACCTGAGCATATCGTTAAAAAATACAATCTGCTGATTTTCGGATTTAGAATACAAATACCTGGCAAATGGAATCAATTCAGCAGAAGACTTTAGCCTCAGGTAGGCAGGATCAAGATTATTCTCTCCGAGCCTTACCCGGTCAAGTGCATCAGCATCTTTGAGCAGGGCGGTTGTTCTCCAGGCAGCATGATCTCTATTTAGTTCAAAGCATTCAGAATGATTCTTCACAGCCACCCTGATCTCCTCTATTTCATAAAGATTAACGCCCTGGCTCTGAAAAAATTCGGTAAATACCGGTAATTTGTCTCTCGCTGACCAAAAGCCATGTTTTGTACAATAACCATCATGCATTCTTGACATATCATGAATGAATGCGGCACAAAAAGCCAACCGTGTTTCCCTGTCCCATTCCGTTTTCTTCCCAAGCATCAATACATGGCACATCACCCTGTAAGTGTGATTAATACCATGCAGCAGGCTGAAGTGTTCAAAATGGCTTTGCTGCAGGTTGAACTTTTCCGGATCAAAAATCTGACGTTTCACTTTTTGATCTTATCGTTTACTATTTGCAGGATTTCGGTTTCGAGTCTGATGGTCTCTTTTTCAATCGCAGCGCCTTTGTCAATTATTTCATTTACAAAATTTTTATCCTCAAGACCTGAAGCATTAATTTTAACATTCAGGTAAGCGCCCATTACTGCAGTGCGTGCACAAAGTGCACCCACTCCGGCGTCGGAAACCGAGTTGGGATTACCGGTTTCAGCCATAGCTCTGATAATTTCAAGAGATTCGAGGGATGCTTCCATAGCCTGATAAGGCACCTCGATAGCATAGCGCGTAGCATCCTGAATGGCTTTTTTGCGTATGGCAAGTTCCTGTGCTGTGCCTTTCGGTAATCCAAAAGCATCCATGATGCGGTTAAAAGCCCTCGTGTCTTCATCCACCAGATAAAGCAATGTATCCTTGATCCTTTGTCCTTTTTCAGCCCATTCTGAAAATTCTTCCCAGCGTTCATCCCAACCGGCTTTATGTGATGATAGGTTAGCCACCATGGTTCCCAAGGATACACCCAGGGCGCCCACATAAGCTGAAACAGAGCCCCCACCGGGTGCCGTAGACTCACTGGCTGTTTCATTGGCAAAACCTTTACATGTCAAATCAACCAGTCGTTTTTGATTTTTATTAAGAAGGATTTACTCACAGATATTTTGTTGCGGTATGTAATGTTTTTAATAGTCGAGGCCCAAAGATTTCACTGCCATTTTAACGATCTCTTCCTCTGCTACACCTGTGGAACGTTGTTGTTTGCGCAGGAAATATCTGCCCGCATCAAGCATGGCTTTCAGAGGGATTAGACCCACAAGTTCAGATCCTGTTACTCTTAAGCCTCGTTCAGTTGCTTTCCTGCTTGCCTCCTCAAAGGCAATATGTACTGGCGTCACACTGATATTGGTGAGGTTAATGGAAATCTGCGCAATGCCGTATTCTTCGATAAACCAGCCTATGGCCTTACATTCTTTCAATGAGCCGGGAATATATATATCGTTGCCGTTTTCGTCCTTCATGATTTTTCCTGTAACCGGATTTCCTTCTCGCCTGGGACGCCCTTTTTCGCGAATATCGAATGCAACAGCATTGGCCCTGCGTGTTGAGGTAGTATTCAGATTGATATTATAAGCCACAAGGAAATCCCTTGCACCCACCGCCGTTGCACCCGATCTGGCATTGAATATTGCAGGTCCAAAATCTGGTTTCCATTCAGGTTTGGTGAGCTTTTCAGGTAAGCCTTCGTATTCGCCTGCACGGCAATTGGCCAGGTTTTTTCGCTGTGGAGTGAAAGCTGCATTTTCATAACAATATACTGAAATGCCCAGTTCTTTTCCAATGCGTTCAGCGAGCCTTCGGGCAAAAACCACCGTTTCTTCCATGGTGATACCTGCAATAGGTACCAGAGGGCAGACATCTGTGGCACCAAAACGCGGGTGCTCGCCCTTATGACGACTCATATCAATCACTTCTGAAGCTTTCTTTACAGCGCGAAAGGCTGCTTCAATAACTTCTTCCGGAGACCCCACAAATGTCACAACAGTACGGTTTGTGGCTGCACCCGGATCTACATCGAGAAGTCTGACACCTTCCACAGTTTCAATCTGGTCGGTAATCTGCTTTATTGTGGCCATATCACGGCCTTCACTGAAATTGGGCACACATTCTATAAGCTGTTTCATAGGATCATTTTATTATTGAATTGTTAACTGATCAAAAAGAATTTTTGGTTGTCATAAAATCAATCCTGAAAGTGCAGGCTGATTTTATCCTGTATGGCAGATTCAGCACTTTTGAATCTTCCCATTAAGAATCACTGTTTCAACTTTGTTACTTCCATAAGCATAAGGCATAAATGAATAGGTTGGAATAGGCCTTGTTATGAACAGATTGGCTTTCTTACCTACAGCAATACTACCTAATTCCTCGCTCAAACCCATAGCATACGCGCTGTTTATGGTAACTGCATTGAATGCTTCTTCAGGTGTCATTTTATATTTTATACAGCCCATAGAAAGAATGAGTTGCATGTTTCCGGAAGGTGAAGATCCCGGATTAAAATCGCTGGCCATAGCTACTGGCAGTCCTGCATCAATCATCAATCGCGCAGGTGCATATATCAATCCCAGGAAAAATGATGCTCCAGGCAGCAAAGTTGGCATTGTTTCAGAATCCAGCAGACAGTGAATCTCATTTTCTCCGGTATATTCAAGATGATCAACTGATATTGCATGATATTTTACACCTACCTGTACACCACCTGAAAAATCGAGTTCGTTGGCATGGATCTTTGGTCTCATACCATATTTAATTCCTGCCATCAGTATGCGTTCAGTTTCATCAACAGTGAAAAATCCTTTATCACAGAATACATCAATATAATCAGCCAGTCCCTCAGAAGCCACCAACGGGATCATTTCATTAATAATGTAATCAACATACTCCTGCTGATGTCCCTTATATTCAGCAGGCACTGCATGCGCGCCAAGAAAAGTTGATACAATAGTGATCGGTGAGATTTGTTTTAATCTCCTGATGACACGTAGCATTTTCAATTCATCTTCAGTATTCAGCCCATAACCGCTTTTGATCTCCACAGCACCGGTTCCAAGGCTCATGATTTCATTGAGTCTTTGCATTGCCTGATCTACAAGACTTTCAAATGATGCTTCGTGTAACTTTCTGGCAGAATTCAAGATTCCACCTCCGCGTTTTGCAATTTCTTCGTAGGATAAACCCCTGATCTTGTCAATATATTCTACTTCGCGGCTCCCGGCAAAAACTATATGTGTGTGGGAATCGCAGAAAGAAGGGAAAACCATTTTTCCGGCTGCATCCATAGTTATGATTTCCCGGTCATAAGAATCATTTTCGTATTCCATTTTGTCCTTCATCCTGCCAAAAGAAGAAATAATCCCATCGTCAATGAACAAATATGCATCATTAATAGTTTCGAGTTTTCCCATTTCGGCACCACATAGCATTGTTTTCTGCTCATAATCAATGCCAACCAATTCCTTAATGTTTTTTATCAGGATCTTCATTTTTCAATTTCTAATTTGAGCACGAAAGTAGTATTTTCTGTGTTGATGGTATTAATTATCATTGCAGAGGATCGGAAACTTTATCTGTATCGGTTAAGTTAATCACTTTAATTGTATTTTTGTAAGCCAATAAATAAATTTTCATCAAAACACCTTTACAATGAAAAATGCTACAAATTTGATCAGCAAGGTAACAGCACTTTTACTCTTTGCCTTCCTGCTGACGGATTTGGTCACTTTCGGCCAAACCTACGAAAAAGATTATGTGGACGGTCAACTATTTGTCAAATTCCACGATGACTATGATCCGCAGATACCGGTCGCAACCGATAATTCAGTCAGGAAAGAAGATGCAGGATATTTTTCGGGGGTTTTTGACCAATATGAAGTAATAAGAATCAGCAGACCCCTCGACGCAAATAACGATATTAAACTGTTGAGGACTTTTAATCTGACTTTCAGGGATCATAGTGTGCTTGAAAAAATCATCAAAGAGTTGGAAAGCAAACCCGAGATAGAATATGCAGAGAAAGTGCCATGTTATTATCCTGATTTTGTCCCCAACGACAGTCTGTACAACCTTGTGAACGGTCCCCTGAAGTGGAAGTGGCATCTCGATGTGATCAATGCAGTTCAGGCATGGGATGTTACCAAAGGTGCTCCTCAGATTAAGATTGCTGTTGTTGATAATGCAGTATGGGCTGATCATCCTGACCTGGCAAGCCAGGTGGTACTGCAGCGTGATGTTGTCAATAACACAGCAAGTTCAAATCCTCCCAGTACCGGTGATCCGGGTGAATGGTCGCATGGAACCCATTGTGCAGGACTTGCTTCAGGAGCAACCAATAACCGGACAGGAATTGCTTCCATCGGATACAATACAAGCATAATTGGTATCAAAACAACTAATCAGACATCGGGACTAACCCATACCCAGCAGGGTGTTAACTGGGCAATTAACAATGGCGCTAATGTGGTGAGCATGTCATTTGGAGGTACGGGTTACAGCCAGACATACCAGAATATAATCAATACGGGAAATTCAATGGGTATTGTGTTTTTTGCTTCCGCCGGAAACGAAGCAAATAATTTGATCCGTTACCCTGCCGGATATACCAATGTTATAGCTGTTGCTTCAACCAATGATAATGACATTAAATCCGATTTTTCAAACTGGGGTACTTATGTCTCAATTTGTGCTCCTGGGGGTTATGCTTCACCCGGTCCATCAGGTCTGTTGAGTACTACCTTTGATAGCACATCCATGGGATATTACGATTATTACTTTGGCACATCTATGGCCACTCCGGTTGCTGCCGGACTGGCCGGCCTGATGAAATCGTTAAATCCCAACCTGACTCCTGCCGACCTCAAAAGTGTAATGCAGGCAACATGCGTGAACATTGATGCCTTAAATCCAGATTACGCCGGCCAATTGGGTGCCGGGAGAATCAACGCTTACGAAGCTGTCAAGGCTGTGCCTTTTGTGCCCCAACCTGCCTTTACTACACCTGTCACTACCATACTTCCGGGACAATCAATTGATTTCACCGACCTCACCCGCGGAATTCCTGCTTCATGGAACTGGACATTTACCGGTGGAGTACCATCAACATCTTCGGTTAAAAATCCTGCCGGAATCACTTATACCACTCCGGGAACATACCCTGTAACTCTTAATGCGCAGAATGCTTATGGAAACCAAACAATTACCAAACAAGAATATATTTTGGTAACAAATACACCCGCTCCTTATCTTCAATTCAACGCAAGTACCACTGCTGGTTGTATATACGATCCGGTTATAATACAGGATATGTCACTATACAATCCAATATCGTGGCAATGGAGTTTTGAACCTTCAACATATATTTTTATCAACGGAACCAATGCCTTCAGTCAGCATCCTGAAGTAATATTCACTTCACCCGGTGTTTATGATGTGAGTCTCACTGCTGGAAATTCCAATGGTAGTTCTTCACAGGTATTTGAAGATTATTTTATTATAAATGGCATCAATACTCCGCATGAAGACGATTTTGAATCGGGAGAATCAGAATACCTGGTTCTTTCCTCCAATGCAAAAGCTTATGTAAAAGTAGATATGCGATCGGCAAATGAAAGTAGTTTTGGCTTACATTTCACCGGTGCAG
>CAYQRU010000069.1:0-20180 GCA_964419945.1 uncultured Bacteroidales bacterium
CCCATCATCGCCAATAAAATAGGATAAGGCTCCCTGAAAATCAGTGCGAAATTGTACTTGTGATACCAATGTTGGTTTAAACAATACTACACCATCCTGATAATCATAGAACTCATTAATGTGATTGATTGCTGTTGCTTTATAGTCGCCATTGGTAATATAAACCTGTCCAATTTTCACTATGCCCTCACCCCAGGCCTGTTGTGCACCTAAAACTTCTTGCTCTATAATAAATGTTTCCGGCTGTGTAATCGGAGTGTTTTGATTATCAAGCAATCTTTGTCTGCATGAAGTAAATCCAATTGTCAACAACACCACGATAATTATGGTGAGCATTGTCGAATTCGCAGTCATTCCTGGTTTTTTCATTTGGTTTAGTTTTATAAATCTGGCCTTACTCTTTTGAGTATTTTCAGGTTTCTCCTTCGTATAATAACATAAACTTATCAGAAGCATTTTATTGTTTAACGATCTTTCCATTGAAAACCATTCCGTCCATAACAATCCTCACAAAATAAATTCCTGCCGGCTGGGAGGTCAGATCAATATCGTTCTTCAATTCCACAATCGCATGGCGCTTATAAACAGCAATACCCTGCATGTTGACGATAAGTAATGAAAATATGATTGGGCTCTCTGTATCCCGCAATTCAAGGGTGATCAGGCCGGAGGTGGGGTTGGGATAAATCCTGAAAGATTCAATTTTATTGTGCACTGGTTCCAATCCAAATTTGAAAACTTTTTGTTCCTGAGGATCTGGTTTCGCTCCAAAATTTGCCAGCATCGCTGGCTGCTGGGCGCAAAACTCTTCATTTTCGGTGATCCAGGCATGCAGCGTAGCTCCGCTTTCGATGTGGATTGAAGGCAGGAAAACAATACTATGACCGGCAATCAGGTTGGAATTGCTGCCACTTTGAGCGGTGAAATTTTGCACAGTAATAGTATTTTTTGCATCAAAGCAAACATTTTCATCCTGGTTAAGGGTACCGGTTACAGTGCGATAATCGGGAACGCTTTCCGGAATTACATAAACACACACTTCGTTTGACATGCCGGTTTCTATTCCCGGCAATGGTACCTCGCTCACTGTATAGCAATACGTCTGGTTGCTCTCCACGTCTTCATCAAAATAGAAGTTTTCTGTTGTGCTCAGCAGGAATTCGCTGTTTTTCCATACGTTATAATGGGGTGCAAATGTTGTGAATTCAGCCACATAATTATTTCCTTCACCACAGGCTAAATAGTCGAGCAAACTAGATGGCATGACTACCATCCAGTATTTTCCAGGTACAACATCCACTGTGATCATTGCTTCTTCACATGCTTCGGCTTCGGTAAAGGCAAGTGCATCAGCATCACAGCCAAGGCTTTCATCCATGATGTAAATTTCAAAGGGAAATTCTGCCGTTATCTTCCAAACAAGGGTTGTTGGTTCGGTGGTTTCATACTCAAACCAGTCGGAATCGAAGTTGACATCCAATGTACTGAACCAATCAGCCCAGAGGGTTCCGCAAATCACATCACCGGGACTGATGGGGTCAAAGTTGGCAGGTTCATAAAAACAGCCATCGTTGTTGCTTTGGCTGCATGCTTCGTTTTCTGCATTGGCTTCCGGAGGGCATACCACCGTGCAGGGATCGCCGGTTTCAAGCATAAACTCAAAACCATTGGTATCCCATTCATCATCCCAGAAAACTTTATAGCTTATTCCCGTCTGTGCGAAGAAAGTTGCCCCGGAAGCCCCTGAATAAAAGCTGCATTCGCTTTGGTCGTCATTAAAGGCAATCTCGTTGCCACCGCAGCCGTCGTACACGTAGAGATACGTATCAATCTCCTGCCCCTGAAGACATGAAGAAATGCTGATGTAAGTATTTGCATCAGGCGTAAATTCGAACCAATAAGGTGCATAAGGCGCTGTGTTCGATCCAACAACCGCTTCGACAGCAGTTTCACAAATATCTCCCGGGCCTGGTACATAAGTGCCATCAAAATCGAGGGTAAAATCAAAATCTCCATTCTCCCACGTATCCTCCCAGAAGATTTTGTAGCTGATGCCAGCCTGGGCATAGAATGAGACCCTGGAGGCATAATCGTAATGAATACAATCATCCCAATCGTCGTTTTCGGCCACTACGTTTCCATCACATGCATCATACACATGCAGATCGGTATCTGCATCTTGCCCTGCAATGCACGAAGAAATTGTGAGCAAGCCATTGGTAGCAGGCATAAACTCAAACCAGTAAGGCGCCACAGGTGAATAGTTTGTACCAACGATGGCTGTAGCTGCTGTTTCGCAGGTATTGGATAATCTGGATGAGTTTCCTGTTTTTATTTTTCTTTCTTTGGTTAATGATTTTAGAGACGTTTTTTGAGTCGTATTTTGCGTTCTAAACTCCTTCCGTTCAATCAGTTTCTGTAACGCAGAAGATGTTTTTTTACTCTGATTGGCATTTCCCCATTCAAGGTAGATACCGGCACCTTGCTGAGTTGCAGTAAGTACCGGAGGCGATAAGGTGCTGAATGTTTGTGGCCCGACCCAATCGCTTAATATAGTTTCTGAACATATTGCCTGCACATAAAAATCATAGCTTGCGCTTTCATCAAGGCCCTCGAGCTGGTAGGGTTTGTCAATGTCTTCGATGAGTGTACCCTGGGTTTCAAAATTAAAACCTGTGAGGCCGTATTTCAGGTTCCAGGATGTTTCCAGGCTGCCGGCTGTCCAGTCGAGCACCGCACTGTTTGTAGTGATGCCGGAGGCGCTGAGGTTTATCGGATCCAAACATTCTGTCAATTCTGGTACAAAACTCAGGTTCAGCACAAAATCCGTATAATCCGGTGATGGCCACGTTGAAACAATGGCAAAATAATCGCCTGGTGTCAGTTCAAGATCGCTGAAGGAGCCGCCACTGCTTCCGCTTGCGCGAACAAGCACCGGAGCAGGATTGGTTGGGTTGGGACATTCCTGCAGAATAAATAAACCGGTCCAACTCCCTGCAACACTTCCACTGAGTTTACCGGGATAGCTGAGTGTAAATTTAGCAACGAAATCATAGCCATTCAGATAAGAAGAAGCTGGTGCAACCCAGTTACTTGAATAGTCATTACCATAAACCAGGGTATTATCGGAATAATCAATCAATGGCAGGGTTGTCAGATAAGGGTTAAAACATGTTGAACCGGGTGGCCGGATAAAACCGTTTCCACTCAGGGCAACGCTGGCAGATTCTTTACTATCACCATAAGTGATATTTACATTTCCGGTGATCGTCCCCTGAGCCTGTGGCATGAATGCCACATTAAATGTTACCGTTTCTCCGGCTTGCAGGGCAGCAGGGAAATCATTCGGATCGTAAGTAAGAGAAAAATCTGTTTCGTTGCTCAAAGTGGGAGCAGTAACGTTCAGCACGCCTATACCGTCATTAGTAATTACAAATTGTTTGGGTGCTGATTGTGCGCCAACATCCACGGTGCCAAAGTCCCAGGAGTTTGGATTCACTATAAAAATGGGAGTTGTTGGTATTTGAGCAACTTTCACATGGTCAAGGAAGATATTATTACCATAAGCGCTTACACCTTCAAAAATTATGTAGGAAGTTCCAGAAACGCCCGAAGGCATATTGAACTGATATTCGTACCATCCATTCGCTGGAACCGTCGGCGCAAGCGACCTTGAACGGTTTACGGTTCCCAGCAAGGTTGCACCGCTTGTGTTTGGTTCTGAATTGTAATATACATTTACCCTGTCAGCATTTGAAGAATATCCTGCATCACGGTACATCCAGAAGTTCACATAAAACTGATCGTTTGCGAAATACAATGCAGGGGTTACCATGTTTCCTTTTGTACCGGAACTGTAGTCATAGCAATAGAAACGAGCCATAGCAGCGCCATACTTTGGGGAACATGTAGGATAAGATCCACTTGTAACTCTATGCCAGATTCCTGTTCCTGAACCTCCGGTTTTATAATTCAGCCATCCTTCGGGAGGGAAAGGCAACACATCAAAACTTTCAATAAAAGGATAATCAGTAATTCCAACTACGCTGCTTTCAATGATGGAAAACTCCGAAGTATTATCATCGGTATGGGTTGTGGTAGCCACAATTTCATCATCTTCGGTCATGCCTGAGCCGCTCACATCGAGGGTGCCGCTGAATTCACCGCTGGCATTGGCGGTGATGGTTCCCAGGTAGTTTTTTCCCTGGCCGGAAGAGTGTGAGTCAGCAATAAATATCTCAGCCGCTGCATTGGCGCCGGCGTCGGTTCCTTCAACAAAGAGTGCAGCGGATTTGCTCCCGGGTGTAAAATGTGCTGTGGTGATAATGGGTGGAGAAATCGAAAGATCCGTGCCCGGGCCGTTGCCGCTGCCTTCGAGCCTGATGCCTTTCATGGTGTTCTCATAAATAGAATTGCCTGAAATGCGGTTGTAATCGGTCAGGCGGTAGTCGCACAAACCGGCGCCGTCATCAACACCATAAACCAGCACTCCGTTATGGCCATTATTGTGGATGATATTGGCCATGCCCGCAGCAGTTCCACCAATTACATTGTTTTGAGCAGGTTCATCGCAACCGGCAATGATGATCCCGTTTTCCTGATTATTCCGGATGGTGTTGCCATAAACGAGATTTTCATTTTTTGTGATGTAAATTCCATTGGCGCCATTGAATGCTATGCAATTGCCGTCTTCTTCGGCGGCGCCACCAACAAGATTGCCATCCGAAAGCAATGCAAGGCCGTCCACACTGTTTGCCAGGGCAGCAGTTTTGTTTTTGTTTGCGCCAATAATGTTCCCTTTAATGATGTTCGAACCTCCTTCCACAGAAATGCCGTCGCCTGTGTTACCTGATATCAGGTTGCTGATCACTTCGGTGTTATTACTCGATTCATTCAGTAAGATCCCCACTTCTGCATTGGGCCTTGCCATCATCCCGGTAGGATCGGTTCCGATGTAGTTGCCCCGGATCACAGTTCCGTTGATTTGATCATCCTCTGGAAACCCAATATAGATGCCCGAAAAACCATTGCCAGAAATCACATTGCCTGCGCCTGCTTCTGCGCCGCCAATGGTGTTGTTTCCGGCTTCTTCGAAAATAGCTATGCCATCATCGGTGTTAGGCCTTGCCGCACCATTTATGTTTACACCGATATAATTTCCTTTTATTTGATTATTACTGGTGTTCTGGCCTTCGATGTAGATGCCCCAGCTATTTCCACAAATGAAATTGCGGGCCTCCGTACCGGTGCCGCCAATTGTGTTATGATGTGCACCATTGGTGATATAAATACCGGCCTCAGCATTGCCAAGAGCTGAAACGCCGTCTGCTGCTGTTCCGATATAGTTACCCTGGATGACATTATTGTTGCAAACAGTAAAGTGTAAAACTATTCCGTCAATTCCATTCCCCGAAATAACATTTCCCGCGCCTGCTGCCGTTCCGCCTATTATATTGTAATCGCCTGAGATCATTATCCCTGCATCTTCGTTTGCAACAGCAGCATTTCCATATTTGTTCAGTCCTATATAATTTCCTGACACAGTGGTATTTTGCCCTGAAATGATGATGCCGGTATTTTGATTTCCTGAAATGATATTTCTTTCAGCCTCTGTGGTTCCTCCAATCACATTTCCGGTTGATTCCTGGATGTCAACTCCGGCATATTCGTTAGGTGCTGCGGAGGTGCCATTGGAGTCTATGCCAATATAATTCCCGATCACCGTGTTGTTATTTCCGTGAATCTGGATGCCCCGGTAGTTATTGGTGAATACATTGCGCATACCTGCACCGGTCCCGCCAATAACATTATTTGCTTGATAGTCGGCAATGAAAATGCCGTTTCCCATTTGCAGTTTGTTGACATTTTTGATGTGCAAGCCACGTATTTCGCAATATGAAGCAGCAATTAAAATTCCGCTGTTTCCGGCTGTAAGGGTAATGCCATCAACTACTATTCCCGGAGCGCCATCAGGCCATGCTCCCTGCCACTGCGTACTGGCATCAATAATCGTATAATCTCTTGATAGTGCAGGAAGGGGGGTTGCAGGAACTATTGTTCCGCTTACGCTGAAGTTGATGGTATGGGGACCTGTTGTTGCGTTGGCTTCTTCGATAGCCCAGCGTAGCGATCCCACGCCACTGTCGTTAAGGTTGGTAACGGTGAAACTGCCTGCAAATGCAGCAGGGATGAAGAAAAATAGCATGGCTAAAGTTCCCCATTTACTAAATCTCTTTTTGTTGTATGCCTTTTGCAAGGGGGTGCTCGTAAATTTTTTCATATCTGTTTTGTTAAATTGTTGAAATAATAATTTATTTATCCACCACATCCGAAAACGGGTTGTTGATCAGATACTGATCGTTGCGTTTGGCGGTAACCTGCCAGCTTACTTTGGTGTTGGGTTCATCAGTTTTGATCACAAATTGGTTGTTTGCATCAATCTCGCTGAAAATGATAGCATGTGCAAAGGAGGCTCCCATTACAGTAAGCTGATACCGGAAATCAATGTTGACCAGGTGAAAATAATCAGGCAATGTAACAGTAGCCAATCCGCCGGCGTCGGTGATCACATTGCCTGAGTACTGGTTCAACACTTCATTGGATTCAATGGCGGCATGCTGCAGGTATTTACTTGTGTCAGCAGGGTGATCAATGCGGAAAAGTTTTGTCCCGGTAACGTTTAACATGCCTGTGACATAATGATCACCATCCGATATTACCTGATTCGCCTGAAGTTTTATCTCATTGTTGGCCTGATAGAAGGTGGTTGATCCCTCGCCAGGTTTCTCAACGGTTCTTTTGTGCTGGGCGTCGTTCTTTTTAAATTCCTCGGTCAATTTAGCGGTTGTTGTATTGCTGGCGTTCTTGTAGGACGTAACAAATTTGATTTCATTATCATTATGCGTATGCATGGTATTTATACGATAAATGCCATCCTTTGTCATATAGCTCTATTGCGGCAACCCATCCCGCAATTTCACAACAAATTGGGTGGTGATGCCAATATTATCAACATAGGTCCTGGTGGTTTTTTCCTGTGTTCCGCCAGGCCAGGTTGCCTTTTCCAATTGGATTTTACTTATCACCGATCCGGAGGGTAAATACATTGCAGAGCTTTCACTATCCTCAGTATAATTGCTTGGATCAGGGTAATGGTTCATGTTCCTGTTTTGATCCGCAACCTTTACACCATTGGCAAACATTTCAGTAGTATTGCTTCTTGACATAGATCCCGACTGTTGATCATAATCTGCATCTGAGGTATTTTTTATTTTTATTTCAGAAACCTGATTACCGCCCTGATCGAACATTTTTGCAATTCTTTCCTGAATTTTGACGGTTTGATTCCACTGATCCACCAGGCTTTCAATGACTTCCCTGCTGATCACGCCGTCCTTGTAAAACTGATTGGTGGTAACCTGCTGTTCATATTTTTCTTCGGGAGAGTGTTTTGAAGCTTTTGTAATAGTTTCCTTTTTAATAAGTGTTTCGTCTTCTCCCTGAAAAGTTTCTTCTGTTACTGTTTGACTTCTAAATCCCATGTCAGGCACTACCACTGTGCTGTTAGTGGTTTCGGATTGTTTGAGAGATTCTTCGTACAATGTCCGTGAAATGATCATTCCGCTTGTATAGGTTTTTACTTCTTTTTTCTTTAACTCACCATTTTCATAATGTTCTTCAGTAATAACTTTCCGTCCCAGATAATTGCGTTCTTTCTTCGTGACATATTCAAGTTGCCCGTTTTTATATTGCTTCTCAGTACGGGAGTCTTCCTTCCGGTTTGTTATGACAATCGTCTTGTTATTTTCTGAGCCATCCGGATTATTTTCAATTTTTATTTCAGTTATCTCCTGCGAAAGCAAATTACCCGCTTCATCACGCAAATTTTGAATCGTCTCACTTTCCTCATTGATAACTGAACCAGTTGAAAGGTCATTCCACTTCGTAGTTGTTGTTGATTTATCTGGTCCATCATGTTTTACACTCGTTTCTTTTCTGATAAACTTTATTGATTTATCTCTCTCTGAAAAAAGAAATGTTTTCTGAACATTACCGGTTTGCTCAATAAGAGACATATCATCATTTAAATAAGTAATAAGATGCGGTGAGCCAACCTCTATGCTGTACCACAACGTGTCGTTGTGCATCATTTTTAGCATGCCGTCGTTGGGGTTGAGCACAAAACGGGTCATTCCCTGGTCATCTTTCAGCACAAGGGAATCGCCTAATGAAAAGCTTGCGTTGGCGGATAAGGCATAAGGCACACTCCATAACCGGCTCACACCATCAATGGTGTAGTTTGTGCCACCAGTGGGGTCGGCTTCGGTTTTCACAAAATATATTCCTTCAGCCCAGTCAATGGATGAAAAGTCGCTGCTTTGGTTTGCGCCCTGCCCAATAACGAAAGTGATCAAACCGTTGGCGTTGCTTTGCGGTGTATGGATTTCGGAGAAAATCTCTGTGCCATCTGGCGCTCCCTGGAGTATTCTTACCCTGATGCCAACGGGCAAATTTGTTACAAGTTCATTTGCTGCATTGCGGATCACAGCCTGGTGACTTATACCATGCGGAATCTGCGCCTTCAGACTTATCAGAAGCATAGCGCAAATGGTAGTAAGAATTTTCCTTTTCATAATACTGGTGTTTTTGATAATGATGGGCTCAAAAATACGATATTAAATGAATTAATCCAAATCTTTTGAACCGTTAAGTAATATCATTGCCGAAGGTTTGAATCCATTTTTCTTTGTGTCCCCCAAACTGACAGTCATTTTAAAGATCAAACCAGTTGGGTACAATTTATAATAATTATAAACTGATTTTATAAATGATTGTATATCAGTAATTTTGTGAAATTTTCCAGAAATAGCGCTGCAGGAACAATTTTGTAATATACTAACTATCTGTAAATTAGTAAAAAATTTAGAACACGTATAAATAATCAGGGGATATTTTTAATGTTTCTATTTTTGCCGGGCATTTCGGAATATCTATCGCTAAATAACTGAAATTAAAAGCTTTCAGAAAATATATCAATAATTCTTACAGAAAGGAGCATCCGTGGTTGGTAATGTCATGTTGGTGTCCATCATTTCGCTGAGCGGTATTGGAGCTGCCTCAGCGATTATTCTTTATTTTATTGCCCAAAAATTCAAAGTCATCGAAGATCCGCGCATTGACGAGGTAAATGAAAAATTGCCGGGTGCTAATTGCGGCGGTTGTGGTTTTGCGGGCTGCCGGAATTTTGCTGAAGCCATTGTCAAGGCTACCGATCTTTCAGAACTTAATTGCCCTGTTGGTGGAAGTGCCGTAATGACCGATATTGCAGGAATGCTTGGTTTGACAGCCGGGGCCAAAGAGCCACAGGTAGCTGTATTGCGTTGCAACGGCTCATGCGAAAATGCACCAAAGAAAATTACATATGATGGTGCCATGTCATGCGCGTTTGCGCATGCACTTTCCGCAGGTGAAAGTGGCTGTCCCAACGGTTGTCTTGGTTTAGGTGACTGTGTTGTAGCCTGTAAATTCGATGCCATGTATATGGATCAGGAAACCGGCCTGCCCGTTATCATAGAAGAAAACTGCGTGGCATGTGGAGCCTGTGTCAAAGCTTGCCCGCGGGATATTATCGAATTGAGGAACGTGGGTAAGAAAAGCCGCAGAATTTTTGTAAGCTGTGTGAACACCGAAAAAGGTGGAGTAGCAAAAAAGAACTGTTCCGTAGCATGTATCGGGTGCTTTAAATGCCAGCAGGTATGTGAATTTGATGCCATTACCATACAGAACAACCTGGCTTATATTGATTATGAAAAATGTAAGCTTTGCCGCAAATGCGCTCCGGTATGCCCCACCAATGCCATCCATGAAATCAATTTCCCTCCCCGCAGGGAAAAAACCGAAAAGGTTGCTGAAACTACCGAAACTGCATAAAATTAGCTACACAACACAGCATGAAGACATTTCTACTGGGTGGTGTTCATCCACCTGAAAACAAAATCTCAGAAAAAGTGGTTGTCGAGGTATTACCCATACCTCCAAAAGTGTTCATACCACTCGGCCAAAACCTCGGTGCCCCTGCCAAAGCCATAGTTGACAAAGGAGTTGTTGTCAGGGTTGGACAACTGATTGCCAAAGGCGAAGCTTTTATCTCGGCTAATGTGCACAGTTCCGTGTCAGGTAAAGTTGCACGCATTGATGATGTCACCGACCAGAGCGGCTACAGGCGTAAGGCCATCATTATTGACGTTACTGGTGATGATTGGGAAGAAAGCATTGATCGTTCGCCAGCCATCATCCGGGAATGCCCTCTCAGCCCTGAGGAAATCATTCAAAAAATCAAGGATATGGGTGTTGTTGGGCTTGGAGGAGCCACCTTCCCGACCCATGTCAAAATGATGGTCCCTGCCGGAAAAAAAGCAGAATGCCTGATCATTAACGGAGTAGAGTGCGAACCTTACCTCACTTCCGATCACAGGCTGATGCTTGAAAAAGGAGAAGAACTGATGATAGGTATCAGCATCCTGATGAAAGCACTAAGGGTGCAAAAAGCCTTCGTTGGCATTGAAAACAATAAGCCTGATGCCATCGAGAATCTGAAGCGTATCTCCGGTGGATTCAAAGGAATTGAAGTAAAGGCGCTTAAAGTAAAATATCCCCAGGGTGGTGAAAAACAACTGATCAAAGCACTTACCGGCCGAGAGGTACCTTCAGGCAAACTTCCCATTGAAGTGGGATGTGTGGTACAGAACGTTGGTACAGCATACGCTGTATACGAAGCGGTTCAAAAGAATAAACCTCTGTTTGAACGTATTGTAACACTTACAGGAAAATCAGTAAAGAAGCCTGCAAACTATCTTGTTCGCATCGGTACGCCCGTGAACGAACTGGTAGAAGCCTCGGGAGGTCTTCCGGATGACACCGGAAAGATCATCAGTGGCGGTCCAATGATGGGAAAAGCGCTCACCTCGCTGGAATCACCAGTGGTAAAAGGAAGCAGCGGAATCCTCATAATTCCTGAGAGTGAAACACGCAGACCAAAAATGACAGCCTGCATCCGGTGTGCACGTTGTATCAAAGTATGCCCGATGGGTCTGGAACCCGTATTGCTGGCGCAACTCAGCGCCAATGAAAGGTGGGAAGAGGCTGAAGCAGAAAGAATTCCTGATTGTATGGAATGCGGATCCTGCCATTACACCTGTCCGGCTGGCAGACCTCTGTTGGACTATATACGTGTAGGGAAAAATAAAGTTGGTCAAATAATCAGAACCAGAGCTAAAAACTAAAGAATGAATCCACTGACTATTTCAGGCTCTCCGCATGTGTTCGGAGATCAATCGGTAAAAAAGATCATGTATGGAGTGGTCATTGCCATGATTCCTGCCATGCTTGTGTCGTTCTACTTTTTCGGATTGGATGCCTTACGGGTGATTGTAATATCCGTTGCCAGCTGTCTGCTGTTTGAATATCTGATCCAAAAGTTCCTGATGAAAGAAGAGCTGACCATCAACGACGGTTCAGCCGTGGTAACAGGAGTGTTGCTTGCGTTCAATGTACCGGCCAATCTTCCAGTCTGGATCATTCTTGTTGGCGCATTGATTTCCATTGGAATCGGAAAAATGTCGTTTGGTGGCCTCGGTAAAAATCCATTCAATCCGGCGCTCGTAGGACGTGTGTTCCTGCTTATATCTTTTCCTGTGCAAATGACTTCCTGGCCAATTCCGAAACCGCTATTCGCACCAGGTCTCACGGATGCCATCACCGGACCCACACCCCTTGGGATTCTGAAAGAGGGAGTGAAAGCCGGAAAAACAGTCGGGGAAATAATGGGCGATCCTGCCTTTCCGGATTATATTGATACCATGATCGGATATCAATCCGGCTCGCTGGGCGAAATGTCGGCTATTGCTCTCCTGCTTGGAGGTATATACATGCTTTTCCGCAAGATTATTACCTGGGAAATTCCAATGGCCTATATTGTCTCAGTGGTTGCGTTTACAGGAATACTCTGGCTGATTGATCCTTCCTGTTATGTGGATCCTCTGTTTCACCTGCTCACCGGCGGATTAATGCTTGGAATATTTTATATGGCCACCGATATGGTAAGTTCACCCATGAGCAGGAGAGGTCAGTTGATCTTTGGTGCAGGATGCGGAATTCTTTCTATTCTCATCAGGGTTTGGGGCGCTTACCCTGAAGGAGTATCATTTGCCATCCTGATCATGAATGCTTTTGTGCCTTTGCTCAATAAATACTTAAAACCTAAAAGATTCGGGGAGGTTATGCAAAATGGCTAAGATAGAATCCTCATTCAAAAACATGCTGCTTACACTGTTTGTCATCACATTTGTAGCAGCCTTCGCACTGGCAGGGGTATACAACATCACAAAAGAACCCATTGCTAAGGCAAAACTTGCAAAGAAAATAGCCGCGCTGAATACTGTATTGCCGCAATTCGATACAGTAGTCAGCCGGGAAATGGCTTTGCCTGACATGGAGATACCTGTAGGACTGAATATTGCGCTGAAGGATGGCGACACTGTTGGCTATGCTGTTGAAACCTACACCATGCTTGGCTTCGGTGGCCTCATCAGGGCAATGGTTGGGTTTGACCCTGATGGAACCATCATTGATGTGGTACACCTGGAACATAAAGAAACGCCCGGTCTTGGGGATAAGGTTGAAAAATCGAAATCATCATGGAGCAATCAATTTAAAGGCAAAAATCCTGGCACATTCAGGTTAATGGTTAAAAAAGATGGTGGCGATGTGGATGCAATCACCGCAGCTACCATAACATCACGGGCATACAGCGATGCAATTAAACGTGCTTACAAGATTGTGGAGGCACAGAAAGGAGTCAATGACAATGAGTAATCTGCAAAATTTCTCCAAAGGCCTGATCAAAGAAAACCCGGTACTGATTATGCTGCTCGGCTTATGCCCAACACTAGGAGTCAGTACCTCGGCTTTTAACGGTGTGGGCATGGGATTGGCCACCACCTTTGTGCTGGTGATGTCGAACCTGGTAATCAGCATCATAAAAAACCTTATCCCCGACAAGGTACGTATTCCAGCTTTTATTGTGGTAATTGCTTCTTTTGTTACCATCGTACAATTTGTCCTCGAAGGATTTGTTCCGGCCCTTTATGAAAGTCTGGGTTTGTTTATCCCCCTCATTGTGGTGAACTGCATCGTACTCGGACGTGCTGAAGCCTTTGCTTCAAAAAATACCATTTTTTCTTCAATTATTGACGGCCTGGGCATGGGGCTCGGATTCACCCTCGCCCTGACAGTATTGGGCAGTGTACGTGAAATTCTTGGATCCGGTAAATTTTTCGGGCTGAATCTTGGATTCTATCCTCTGGATGCCGAAGGTAATCCTGTAGTAATCCTGGTTTTTGTCCTTGCACCGGGTGCATTCATTGCATTAGGTTATCTGGTTGCCCTGAACATGAAACTGAAGGAAAGATTATCGAAAAAATAAAAGGAGAGTGTTATGGAATACATTGTTATCATTATCGCAGCAGTTTTTGTCAATAATATTGTCCTGGCCCAGTTTCTTGGTATTTGTCCGTTTCTTGGAGTTTCAGGAAAAATATCAACTGCAGGGGGTATGGGTGGCGCAGTGCTTTTTGTAATGACTTTAGCTACCATAGTTACTTATTTGGTCTTCAAATATATACTTGTGCCTTTTGGGATTGACTACCTCCAGACAATTACGTATATTCTGGTAATTTCGGCACTGGTACAAATGGTAGAACTGATCCTGAAAAAAGTGAGTCCACCGTTATACCAGGCATTGGGTATTTTCCTCCCGCTGATTACTACCAACTGCACGATTCTGGGTGTTGCTATTCTCACCATTCAAAAAGATTATAACTTGTTGCAGGGAGTGGTGTTTGCTATTGCGAATGCACTGGGTTTTGCGCTTGCCCTGATTATTTTTGCCGGTATACGCGAGCATATTGATCTAATGGGAGTTCCCAAAGCCATGCGAGGAGCACCTATTGCTCTGCTGATTGCCGGAATACTCGCATTGGCATTTATGGGATTCGCCGGGATGGTTTAGTTTAACGGAATTTCAGGTAATTTCTACGAAATAGTCAGCTTCTGGTTAATGCTGCGAAGTGTGAACAGCATTACCAGTGAGGTAGCATGTTGTTACTTTATCTTTATGCAATTCCAAATGTGCACAACAACAGTTAATCTACTGAAATATAACAGATAACAGATAGTAAAACCGGTTGATAAATCAATGGGTTGATTTTCGCTGGTAGTAATATGCTAAAAATAGCACACACCAGATACTGGAACCTGATTGGCATGATTCAAATATCCTGTTGGTAGAATCCGCCTGTGTTCAAACTCTTATCTCTTTCAATTGTTTCGTTATCAGTCCTGATTCATTCTTCAGGCATGTCGGTTCTTAGTAGTTTTACATCAGCAGTTACCATCGCAAAAGTCAACCCACATACAGGACGAATTTTATTACTTTTGTAAATAAATCAATTGATCAAATGACCTTTCAAAACAATTCAGCCCGGATTTTACTCGACCTGGTGCTTCATCAATCCAACGAGGAAACGGTTGATGAAATAATAAGTAAAGCATTACCACTGTATTTGGATAAACTCGAATGCTTTTTAACCGGTATTATCAGTAAAGTCAGACCGGTTATTGTGGTGCCCGCAGCAATGGGCGCCAGCAGTTCATGGAAAAAAACAGAGAAAATAGTTTCTGAAAAAATATTATCCGGATTTACAAACCCTTTACAGATTGAATACAATACGGATTTTTATTATGGATTTCCACTTTCCAGATACGGATGCCTGGTATTAGGCAGAAAAGAACCCTTCCCGGAGTATTTCATTGATGATTTAGCCAGGGTCATTGCACTGTTGGGTAGGACACTCTGCATCGTTAATGAAGAAGAGAATCTTAAGCTTTTTGAAAATCTCATCAACTACAGCTCCGATGCCATACAGGTTTCAACAGAAGATGGCCGGCTGGTATTTATAAATAAAGTTGCTGCTCAACGTCTTGGGATCAGTCAGGAAGAAGTTTCGAATTATTCGGTTTATGATTTTGAAAGAATATTCAGTAGTAAGTCGGATTGGGAAAATCATTTACACATCCTGAAGCAAAAAGACTTTCTGACTTTGAACGGCATCAATAGAAACCAAATGACAGGAGATGAATTCCCGGTTGAAGTCACAGTGAAATATATAAAGATTGGAAACCGTGGCTATGTCATGGCCAATTCCCGTGATATTACCGAGCGAAAGCTGGCCATGGATGAAATTACATCACAGAAGAAATACACCGAATCCATACTGGCAGCTATTCCTGACCTGATGTTCATTTTCAGTGCCAAAGGAGATTTTCTTGAAGTTAAAGCTGGCAAAGATGAAGATCTGGCACTGCCAACAGAACATTTTTTAGGAAAAAACATTGCAGAAGTGCTTTCTAAAGAGCTTGCAGGTAAAATACAGTTTGGTATCAACAATGTACTGAAAGAAAAAACATCAGATTCGATTCAATACAAAATGCCGGTGAAGAGTGGCATCAACGATTATGAGGCACGGTTTACACCTTTTGGCAACGATAAAGTGATTGGTATGGTGAGAAATATCACGATACAAAAACAGGCAGAGGCAGAACTGATGAGCACTAAACAGCAATTGGAAAGTATTTTCAATGAAATGACAGATGTGATATGGTCAGTTAGCCTGCCCGATTATAAAGTAAGATTTATATCTCCGTCCATTCAGAAGCTTTATGGTATCCCGGGGGAAAAAGCGATGGCAGACAGTTCCTGGTGGGAAAAACTAATTCATCCTGAAGATCAGGATATCATACCCGTTATTTACCAAAAAATTGAAAAAAATGGGATATACAGCGAAAAATACAGGATCATCACTCCGGATGGTGAAATCAAATGGGTTCAGAACCAGGGCAAAGTCATATACAACGAGTCAAATGATCCGGTACGAATTGATGGTATCATAACGGACAGAACCCTGCAATATAACGCAGAAAAGAATCTGATACAGGAAATTGCACTTCAGAACATCCTGATTGAAATTTCCTCCACTTACATCAATATTGACATGGATGAAGTTGAATCAGCCATTCAGCAATCATTGCAGGATCTGGGGCATTTTGTAGGAGCTGACAGGGCTTATATTTTTGATTATGATTTCAATGTGAATACCACAAGCAATACTTACGAGTGGTGTGCTGAAGGTATTAATCCTGAGATAGATAACCTCCAGAATGTACCAGTCGATTTTATTCCTCAATGGATTGAACAACATACAAAAGGCAAAGAGTTATACATCTACGATGTGCCTGCTCTTCCTGATGAGGGGGAGGGTTGTCTGAGGAGTATACTTGAACCCCAGGGTATTAAGAGCATCATCACACTTCCGATGATTTCAGAAGGCAAACTCATGGGATTTGTTGGTTTTGATTCAGTGAAAAAACATCACGAATATGCTGAGAAAGAGAAAAAGTTGCTATTCCTCTTTGCTCAGATGCTGGTCAATGTGCGCATCAGGCAAAAGTGGCTGAAAGAACTTGCCATCGCAAAATCATCAGCCGAACAAGCTTCAAAAGCCAAGGAATTATTCCTTGCCAACATGAGTCATGAGATCCGTACTCCTCTGAATGTTGTAATCGGAATGATCAGGCAACTCGGCAAAGAAAAACTGAATACACGGCAAAATTACTTTGCAAACCAGGCGGCAGCCTCGGCACAACATCTGCTTACCATACTGAACAATATTCTCGACATGGCTAAAATCGAAGCAGGTGAGTTGACTCTTTACCCCAAAGACTTCAGCCTGAATGCATTGGCCTATAATGTGCAAAGCCTCCTCTTCATGCAGGCCAAAGAAAAAGATATTGACCTGAGACTCAATGTCTCTTCCGAATTGAAACCAGCGCTTAGCGGAGATGAGGTACGGATTAAACAGGTACTGATCAATCTGCTGGGAAATGCCATCAAATTTACCGAGCATGGATTTGTTTCCCTCACACTGGAGGTGTTGGAGTCCACCAATGAACATCAGAAAGTAATGTTTGAGGTAGAAGACAGCGGCATTGGGATGTCGGAATCATTCATTACCAGAATCTTCGACAAATTCTCACAGGAACAGGACTCAGCCTCCCGTAGGTATGAAGGGACAGGGCTTGGCATGGCCATTTCGCGCGACCTGGTATTGCTTATGGGAAGTGATCTGACTGTGAAAAGCACCAAGGGAAAAGGCACAAAGATCTCGTTTGTGCTCACATTACCTTTGGGCGACCCAGGCAGGCTGAACGGGAAAAGCGACACGTTCAGCCAGAATGCCCTGAGCAATTATCGTGTATTGCTTGTTGAAGATAATGAAATGAATCGTTTCATCGCCGGACAAAGTCTTGCCTATGCCGGATGCCAGGTGACAGAAGCAGAAAACGGTCAGGAAGCCGTTGAAATCCTAAAAAATGAATCATTTGACCTCATACTTATGGATATCCAGATGCCTGAAATGGATGGTATGGAAGCTACAAATCACATAAGGCACGTGCTGAAAATAGAAACCCCGGTTATTGCATTAACAGCCAACGCATTCAGGCATGACATTGAACAATACCTGGAATGCGGAATGAATGACTATGTAACGAAACCCTATGAAGAACAGGAGTTTTTCAGAAAAATCAGCCACTACCTTAAGCTGTCCCGGCAAAAGCAGTCAGATGCAAACCAAGAGGTTTCGGAAAAGATTCATGAAAACCTTTATGACCTGACTCAACTAAATGAGCTCAGCCATGGCAATGATGCATTCCTGAAAAACATTGTAAGCCTTTTTGTTAAGCTTGCAAGAGAAACTGCATTAAAAATACGTGAGGCCATAATAAATAACGACCTGGAAACCATCAGGAAATTAGTTCATAGTATCAAACCAAGCATTGATCAGTTAAAAATTGAAGGTTTATTGAATAAGATTAAGTTATTGGAAAAAGTCATGCCCGGATCTTTACCCGAACATGAAATACTGGAACTGGTCGATGATGTTTGCAAGCGTCTGGAAGTAGTTGCAGGTATTATTGAAGAAAATGAACTTAAAACCAGTTAATTGAACTTATATTATTCAGGTAGGTTGAAATCAGAGCAAGGATAAATGTACTTTTATATCAAGCACTTATTATATACAACTTTGGCACTCTCGACACAACCGGAGTCAACGAAGAAAGTGTTGGGTTGTGATGGGTTATTATATCGAATGCCAGCAAATCGTCAAAACCAGGACAACGATGGCTTTAAACTTAAGAAACTATGCATATATTATTGTATTTTAATATATTAACTTCCTGTTACCTGTTTGGTAATTCGGTCAATTATTACGTATTCACTGTATGAAGACTGCACTGCTTAATGAAAAAAAACTGGAAATTGCATGCTTCAATCTTCCATCAGTTTTAACAGCGGTGACTAGTGGCGCACACCGTATTGAACTATGCACCGGTTATCACACAGGAGGTCTTACTCCGCAATCTGATGACCTCGGCGCTGTAAAGAATATTTCAAAACTCCCTGTATTCGTCATGATCCGACCAAGGCCCGGTAATTTCGTATACTCTAGGCATGAGATTAATGAAATGCAAAAACAAATTGAAGCTTTTGCTTCCAGTGGCGCAGATGGATTCGTTTTCGGGATATTAAACCAGCAGGGTAACGTAAATTTAGATGCCAATGCGAATCTTTTAGCGGCTGCGCATAACCTGCCCTGTACTTTTCATCGTGCTTTCGATTCTACTTCTGATCCTTTAAAGGCATTGAATGATATCATTCAGTTGGGATTCAAAAACATATTATCTTCAGGAAGGCAAAAATCCGCCCTGGAAGGTGCGGACTTTCTGAATAAATTAAAAGAATTGGCAGACAACCAGATTTCAATCATTGCCGGAGGAGGAATCCGCTCAGGCAATCTTAAAGCTCTTGTTAAGAACTTTGAAACCGGTTATTACCATTCATCAGGAATCACAGGCAAGAATGAATTTGCCGATGCAACCGAAATTAAGAAAATGATTAAAATTCTACACCGGTTACATCCTGAATCACATTAATTTAATATTGCCTCCCAATAGTTTAGCCTGAATAATACAACAACATGTGTAAAACAATGCTGATCAAACTTTTTCGCAAACCCTTACCTTTAGGTCGGTTGAAAAACAATGTACAGGCAAAGCATCGGCTTTAGCATATTATCGGAAATTGTATGCATAGATCAGGTTAAAGCTTAACAAATCAATTAAAGTTATCAATACATTGATTATCTAATATTTACTTATGGTATTAACTATTTTTCAGGGTTTGGCCAAATCGTTTTGGTTTAAATTTAATTTTTGTCAGGTTTTAAGAATCTCATCTGAAAACCCTGGCCGGTGAAAAAACTTTACGCGGCTCAAAACTACTTGTAATACTTTAATTTTTAGCACTTTCATAAGAAAGAAGTATCGCCGGAACAATTATTTCCTCTATGGTGATTAGTTTTATCAGATTTCAAACCCTCAAATTCCGGTTGGTGATAAAATTGACCTTTCGATCAGAATGATCATTGTGAAGTCGCTCTTTGAGCGATACTCCAAAGCTGATAAATGAGGACTCAAGCAACTTAAGGGTGTTATAATGATGATAGAAAAGCATGAAGAACTTATCGTCAATTGTTTTGATCAGGGTCTCACAAACGCAAAAACCGAAAACATGAATGTGAAATTAAATAATTGATTAGCAATAACATCATTATTAGAAACAAAGATACTAACCTGCAACGGATAGCCAGGTATTTCTCATAGCACCCGAAAAATGAATTAGCCACCATACATCTCCAAATCCGCGAAACAATCTTACTTTTGTGATTCCAAAGTAAGATTATCAGACATGATTTCATTTATCCTGAATGGGAAAATCATCAATTATTCAGGTGATCCTGGAAGGTCATTACTCAGTTTTATCCGTCTCGATCAAAACCTGACTGCCGCAAAAGATGCTTGCTCAGGCCAGGGAATCTGCGGAGCATGCACAGTTGAGATAAACGGGGAGGCAAAACTGGCCTGCCTGACAAAAATGAACCGGCTTGAAGGAGCTGAGATTTTCACTATGGAAGGGTTTCCTGAAAACGTCATACAGGTAATAG